>JBBSJI010000307.1:0-1002 GCA_038257425.1 Chitinophagales bacterium | reverse complement strand
TAAATATGTTCCATCTCCTGTGGTTTAATTGTTTCAAATAGGGTTTATGAATCTTTATAAAACTTATTTATGCCGGTTATACAAAACTATTTTTGTTTGTATACAGCATATATACGCTTTATAAAAAAGAGTGGTTTTTTTACCCGCAGGTAACAGGAAATGGAGTAGCTGTTGTTAAAAATACTTTTTGCTTAAGTAATTAAAAAAGTCAACTGTCAGCAATTCAAAGGATATACCGGAAGAATTAATTGTTAGGGGGAAAGCCAAAATGTAAACTGGCTGTTCAGAGGATAGGTACGTATGGTAGAGTTGTGTTGTAAGTTGATGTAAAAATATATTTTTATTTTTACACAATCCTGTTAAGATGGATTAAAATTATACACAATTTAAAATCATCATCCAACCAGTTCAGCAGCAACAGTTTAATTTGCACGATTAAAATTAATTTAAGTTTTTCAATCCCCAATCAATTATACAAATAGAGGATTATCTCATCTTAGGTATAATGAAGGGTCTAAATCAAATAATAGCCTTTCAAGTTATTTGTTCTTTGAACTATCGTTTTTTGGAGCAGTAAACAATGCCGGTGGTGGATTTGTTGCAGCCGGTTTACTATTTAATGGAGCTCCTACAGCTATTTCGCAACGGTGGCCTGACTCTCCATGCGGAGGGTTCATGCCCGGTGCTGTTTTAACTGTATTGGGAACTTCTTTAACGGTAACATTTGATGGTTGGGTAGGAGTAGTTGTTACTGCTGCAGGTTGCTGCACAACATTGGCGGGAGCAGGCTTACTGTTTAAAGGAGCGCCCACATTTATATCACACCTGTGGCCTGGCTGACCATGAGGAGGATTCATACCAGGAGCAGTTACAGTTGTGGTGCCTGGCGTTACTGTTGTTGTTTGCGGTGCAGTTGTTACCACGTTTTGTGGAGTTGCATTAACGGCCTGTGGTTTAAAATTAACCGTACCAGAAGTAGCGCCGGGTATAACCGTGCTGGTT
>JBBSJI010000306.1:0-1010 GCA_038257425.1 Chitinophagales bacterium | reverse complement strand
TCATCTTTGTCAAACATCAATGTATCGGCTTTTTTATCCCTTACATGGCAATACTTACAATCCACGCCCAGCATTACATTGAAGCCATCCATTATCCTGTCCAGCGAATCGCTGCTGATATTTTTAGGAAGCACCTGCAGGTTTTTGAATTTATCATTTGTAGGTTGTTCAATTGCGGCTATTCCTACAATAATAAATAGAACTAGAACCACCGTTATTTGTATTAATCTCATAGTGCTATAATTTTAAACTATAATTTTTTAACCCGTCTCAACTCTAAAAGATTTAAACTGTTGGGATAGAAATTCACAAGTTCCTTATGCACCAGGTGTATAGCCATATCGTACCAAAGCGGTATTACCGGTGCATCCTGCACAATAATTCTATCCATTTGCTGGTAAAGCCTGTACCGCAATGAATCATTTTTTTCTGACAAAGCCTGTTCATACAATTTATCAAATGCAGCATTTTTATAACGGGTATAATTTGGCGGTGCCGGGTTATTGCCATAAAAAACACTTAGGTAATTCTCTGCATCGGGGTAATCTGCTATCCAGCTTCCCCTGAAGAATGGCGCCTGCGATTTTGAGGTCTGCTCCATTAGCAGGCTTTTCTGTATCACTTCTACCTGCACTTTTATACCCACCTGCAAAAGTTCATTGGCAATATAAGATCCCAGATCGCCATAAATGGGGATGGTCAGCAATTTTATTTCCCGTAAGTTTTTTCCATCGGGGAAACCTGCTTCCGCCAGCAATTGTTTTGATTTGGCAACATCATAATAATAACCCGGTACAGCAACAGGATCAAAAGAAGGCAGCCCAGCCGGTACAAAGCCACTCTCTGCAGCAGTACCAATGCTGTTACGGAGGTACAGCATCATTTTTTTCCGGTTAAAACCGTAATTAATGGCCTGCCTTATTTTTTGCAATCGCAAAGGCGAATTTTTTACCAATTCATTTTCCGTATCCATCAATATACCGATATATTCAATATTGAGGTAAGGATGT
>JBBSJI010000305.1:0-1012 GCA_038257425.1 Chitinophagales bacterium | reverse complement strand
TTTGCATAGCCAAACTTCGGTTTCCCAGCCGGACGAATAAAGCCCCGGCATTAGAAAAAACAATGAACAATTAATTATATATTTGGCATCGGTTCGGGCGGACGGTTGGCTAATACCACACCTGCGCAAAGCCCTGAACGTAAGCTGCAATGCTAATTGACACCCTAAGTATGCAAAAAGTATCCCGACAAATTTTAATAGAGGTTATTTGGTTGACCATTTCTTTAGTGTTGACTTTATTATTATCGTTATTTCTTTTTGGCAAAAACTTTCTAAATGACACCATAGACATTCATTTGCACGACACTTACTTTGTAATTGCACCTCTTCATATCTTGCTGCCAATTTTTTGCCTGGTGGCATTTATCGTCTATTTCGCTAAAGAGTTTCGTAATTCATTTCGGCGGACACTACCAAACTGGATACTTATAATATTTGGTTTGACACTAGTGATTTCCTTGACATTTTTAATTAAAACCTTTTCACAATTTTTTACTGGTGGGTTCACTTTATACCCGCCTTTATCAGCATTAGGACCAGACAAGATACCCGAACTGACACAAGACCCTACAGCAAAATTTGTAACAAGCTTTTTGACAGTTATGCAAATTGTTGTTTTGTTGGTGCTTTTATTTTTTGTTTATCGTTGGGGGACACAAAAACAGCGAGACGAAAAAACTTATAATAATTTGTAAGGTTCTTATGGGTGACAGAAAAGCACATGCAGCTTACATGGGGTTTGGCGTTATTGGGGCAGGACGTTGTTAGCTTCGGCTGTAGTTCGCTATCAGCCTCGGTTTCGGCTCGACGTCAATAATTTGGCTTTTGTTGTTATCTTCATCTTTTAAAAACAATATTGGGCATCAGTTGTCGGCAGACGTTTTTCAAATATCCCAACAACGCCAAGCCCTGTCCGTTGTATGCAAAGTTCAGCCCATCATTCAGCAAAGCCAAGCGGGCCGGCGCTGCGGACAGTTTACACGGCCAGACAAATTTTTATAATCGCCAATAG
>JBBSJI010000304.1:0-1021 GCA_038257425.1 Chitinophagales bacterium | reverse complement strand
ATATGTAACAGGAGGCCGGGCCAATAATGTAATTACGGTAGGTGCCAGTGCCGAGCCAAAGTCAGGTTCATACACGGCTTCCTTCAGTAACTATGGTAAAAAGCAGGTTGATGTATTTTCTCCCGGAGTAAATATATATTCAACATTACCGGGCGGCAACAATTACGGTAAACTGAGTGGTACCAGTATGGCCTGCCCTGTGGTAGCCGGTATTGCTGCATTAACCCTGCAGTACTTCCCTACCCTTTCGGCAAAGCAGTTAAAATATGTAATCGAAAAATCTGCACAAAAACCATCAGTAAAAGTAACCAAACCCGGCACAGATGAAAAGGTAGATATGAGTGAGCTTTCCCGTACCGGCGGTATTGTAAATGCTTACGAAGCTGTAAAACTTGCTGCAACATTAGTTGGCGAGAATAAAGCAGAAGCATTACCAACACCAAAAATGACAAAGCCTAAAAAAGGATAAATAAGTTTCAATAGTATTTAAAGCCCGGAGTTAAAGCTTCGGGCTTTTATTACTTCACTGCACTAAAGGCTGTCAATCTTTACTGAGCAAGTCAAAGTGTTGTCTAAGTCTCGTTAAATAAATAAGTTGTAGGCAATGCCAAAGCTAAGTCCCTAATTAAGGAAAAATTTTATAAATATCTTTTCGGTGCACAAAGCGAGCGAGGAGGATTGTTGAATTTTCAAAAAAGAAGCCTAATCTATAATCACCGACTCTGGTTCTATAAGCAGTCCTGTGACCTTTCAATTTTTTCGTATTAGGGATTTTGTCGAGAGAATCAATTTCATCCATTAATTCAATTACACGAATCAATGCCTGCTTGACAGGTCTTTTTCTTAAATCATCAAGATCTTTTGAAAACTTCTTTAGAATTTCAACTTTCATCAGGCTGATAACTTTTTCATTATTTCAGTACGGCTTGCCTTTTTTGATTTATCAACCTGACGCAACAATTTTGACATACCGATATCTTCAAGTTCATCTTGACTTACAGTTGAAGAACCAACTCCTAGT
>JBBSJI010000303.1:0-1031 GCA_038257425.1 Chitinophagales bacterium | reverse complement strand
AGGGTTTTAAGTTTTGCGTTTTGCGGCCAGACCGTTTGTAGCTTGGTAAACTCTGCACACAACAATGGTTTTTGCGGCAAGTGTGGCTTGACGGAAAAGCAATCATCATTTTTGCATAGCCAAACTTCGGTTTCCCAGCCGGACGAATAAAGCCCCGGCATTAGAAAAAACAATGAACAATTAATTATATATTTAACTTCGGTTCGGGCGGACGGTTGGCTAATACCACACCTGCGCAAAGCCCTGAACGTTACCTGCTACTTAGACCATAACAATCTGATAATGCAATATTCATTTAAGGCGAAAATTATCTTTCTATCGGCCATTGTCATTATGTGGTTCGTATTTGGGACAATGTTAATCTTGAGAGGTTCAATAAAAAATAGTGAACTCAAAACAATAAAAGGGGACTTAGAGTATTTTGAAATAGTTACTATACCAGGAGGTAAAAGAAATATTGACGTTTTGACTTTTAAATTATCTGGCCATACAGACAAAACTGCACTTTACTTAAACAGCCGACAAGATTATGACCCGTTAATCGAAAAGCTTAAATTAAAACAAGAAATACAAATTTCATATAATGACAAAGGAAATGTAGCAGCAGACGGATACAATTTGCACATATTTCAAATTGAATATGAAGACGACATACTTATCAGTTATGAAAAAACAACTTCGACAGATAAAAGGGTAGGTAAAATCTTGTATTTGGTTGGACTAATATTTGTACTACCAATTATTTATGTGTCTCGACAAAAAGCAAAGTAAAGCAGCAGGTAACAAAGGTATTGCTGCAAGCAGGGCAGGACGTTGTTATCTTCGGCTGCGGTTCGCTATCAGCTTCGGTTCCAGCAAGACAAGCATCATTGAGCTTTTGTTTGTTATCTTTTACTTTTATATCTTTATTCATCAGCGGTTGGGGTCGGACGCAGCAATGAATTCCCTGCCTGCAGCAATACCCAATCGTTGTATGCAAAGTTCAGCCCATCATTCAGCAAAGCCAGGCGGGCCGGCGCTGCGGACAGTTT
>JBBSJI010000302.1:0-1091 GCA_038257425.1 Chitinophagales bacterium | reverse complement strand
CCTTAGCCACGGCAAAATAGTGTACAGCAGTTTATTTAAAGCTGCTTGGCAGACTTTGCAGCAATTTGGGGACAACCCAAAACACCTGGGCGGAAGAATGGGTATGATTGCGGTGCTTCATACCTGGGGCCAGAACTTGAGCCTGCACCCGCACTTGCATTGCATTGTGCCGGGAGGTGGGTTGAGCAAAGCAGGGAAATGGAAAAATGCAAAGAACCACGGCAAATACTTGTTCAACGTAAAATCTATGATCCAGGTGTTTAGGTCAAAGTAAGTAGCTGAGCTTAGAAAAAGTGAGTTGAAAATTCCTCAAAAAGTTTACAATGCGGTATTCAGCAAAAAGTGGGTGGTATATGCCAAACAACCTTTTAGAAGCCCTAAATATGTCATTGAATACCTGGGCAGATACACCCATAAAATTGCCATTAGCAATCATCGGATTGCTAATGTTAACCGCAAGGACAGAAGGGTGACTTTTACTGCCAAAGAGTATCGGCACGGTGGCAGGAAAACTAGCTTAACGTTATCTACCCAAGAGTTTATCCGGCGGTTTGCCCTGCATATTTTACCCAAAGGATTTACCCGGATACGGCATTATGGCATTTTAAGCAGCACCTGGAAAAAAGAGAAGTTGCCAAAACTACAAGCCGAACTCGCCACTAAAAAGATAGAAATCAACAAAACAAAGGAACCACTCTTGCATCGCCGATGCCCTATTTGTAAAAAAGGAAAACTGCATACAATTCTCCTGTTTGATGGACGTGGGCCTCCTGTAAATTGGAGAGAACTCCTAAAAGACAAAAAATTGATTATATGCAACTAAAAATTGATCTGCAAAGGCGGACAGATCCTGCTATGCCTTAATTTTAAATTTAAATGATTAAAGCCAAAGATTGTAAAGAGAGATACCAAAAAAAACAAAAATGCAATTAGAAATGGAGTGAGTTCGATACAATTTGAAGCTCCAAGTAAAAGTTCATCATCCGATTGTCCTCCTTAAATTCATCGTTTTACCCATAGAGCAATTTCCACCGGATTCGTCAACACAATATTCAGCTCTTGCCTATCGGCGAGCCGAATACTTAGTTATT
>JBBSJI010000301.1:0-1092 GCA_038257425.1 Chitinophagales bacterium | reverse complement strand
GGATAATAGTCATAATGATTCTCAAAGAGCTATTTAAAGTTAATATTATTTACCAGTTCCTGCCTTCTCGGGCATTAACCAATTTATCAAATCCAACGCCGGCCCCGTCATAAAAGTAGTAACCAATGCCATCAATACCATCATGGCAAAAATTTCGGGCGAAAGTATTCCCAGGTCGTAACCGATATTTAACACGATCAGTTGTATAAGGCCACGGGTGTTCATCAGTACACCAATAGATAAACTGTCTTTCCAGCTTTGCCCTACAATTCTTGCAGCAAGGGCGCTGCCACCAAATTTTCCTGCAATGGCAACCAATAATATCCATCCGAACGTAACCCACAAATGGCCCCCACTTATTAAACCTATCTGGGTTCTTAAACCGGTTATAACAAAAAACAATGGCAATAACAGGATGATACTTACGTCTTCAATTTTATCAATTACAATTTTACGGAAGCTGAAACTCGATGGCATAATAACTCCGGCAACAAATGCCCCAAACAAAGCATGTATGCCGATGATGGAGGTGATATAAGAGGATACGATGAGAATTACAAACAGCAGTGCAATGATGGGCGTTCTCTTTTTTTCTTTGTTGTCATACACAGTGCTTAATTTTTCTAAAAAAGGCCTCACCATTTTAAACATGACCAATACATAAACAACTGCCAGACCAATGGTATATAAAACACTTACCGAAGAGCCGGATTTTACCAGGGCAATTACCCCGGCCAATATGCACCATGCGGTAAGGTCATCGGCGGCGGCGCAGGTTAGGGCCATAGCACCCAGTTTACTTCTGGTTAACCCTTTCTCCTGCAGTATACGGGCAAGCACCGGGAATGCCGTAATGCTCATGGCGATACCCATAAATAAAGCAAAGGATAAAAAACTGATACCGGCAGGGGCATAGTCACGATAAAGAAAATAGGCAAGGGCCATACCCAGTGTGTAAGGTATGATGATACTTGCGTGGCTGATGATAACAGCGCCGTAAGCCTGTTTACCAATAGCCTTGAGGTCCAGCTCCATACCAATGATAAACATAAAAAGTATAAGGCCGATCTGGCTGATGAAGCTAAGTGTTGC
>JBBSJI010000300.1:0-1102 GCA_038257425.1 Chitinophagales bacterium | reverse complement strand
ACTCCGCCAATGAGCAAAATGGCAATAGTACCGGTGAGCGCTTTTTTGTGTTTAACAATAAATTGTTTCATGGCTATACTTTTTTATTGGTTAAAAATTTATTACGAACAAATTCGTAACAAATGTATATTTCTATTTTCTTTTTTGCAATACGTTAAAAAACTTTAATAAATTTTACAGAACTGTACCGGATTTTATGAACTGGTTATTTTATACGATTTTTACACAAATAATATTACATGCAACCTGTTGTTGAAGAAAAAAGGACTGTCTTGCAATTGATAGATGAATTTAAAACCCTTGTAGGTAGTGATTATGTATTTGCAGATGAAGAAAACCTGAACAGGTATGCACATGATGAGACAGAGAATCTGCACTTTTTACCTGATATAGTCATCAAGCCTCGGTCAGCTCCAGAGATTAGCGGTATTATGATGCTTTGCAATAAACATGGCATACCCGTAACACCCCGTGGTGCAGGAACGGGCTTAAGCGGGGGCGCATTACCTCATTTAGGAGGGGTTTTACTTTCTATGGAACGCATGAACTCTATTTTAGAAATTGATGAACGTAATCTGCAGGTAATAACCGAGCCAGGTGTTATCACCGAAGTGTTACAGGATGCTGTAAAAGAAATAGGATTGTTTTACCCGCCAGATCCCAGCAGCAGAGGCAGTTGCTTCATTGGTGGTAATATTGCAGAAAACAGCGGCGGCCCCAAGGCTGTTAAGTATGGTGTAGTAAAAGATTATGTTTTAAACCTGGAAATAGTTTTACCCACAGGAGAGATCATGTGGACCGGGGCGAATGTGTTGAAAAATTCTACCGGTTATAATTTAACACAATTGATAGTGGGAAGTGAAGGAACTTTAGCCATAGTTACAAAGATCGTTTTAAAGCTGCTGCCTTTTCCAAAATACGATCTGCTGATGTTGATACCATTTAATTCCTTGGAAAAAGCAGGTGAAGCGGTTAGTGCAATTTTCAGGGCAGGCTTTACACCGAGTGCTATGGAACTTGTGGAAATAAATGCATTAAAAATAGTAAGCCGCTTTGTTGGCAGTACAGTTGTGCCGGTAACAGATGAGATGGAAGCTCATTT
>JBBSJI010000299.1:0-1104 GCA_038257425.1 Chitinophagales bacterium | reverse complement strand
TGTAGGTAATTGAAAATCTGAGATCCAATCTGGCCTATTCTTACTAACCACATAAGCGCTGGTGATTCCCGCAAACATCATTACCATACTTGCAATACCAAACCATAACATCATTTTTTTTGCACGGCCAATTTTATGATCTATGCTTCTTTCTGTTATATCCATTGTCTTAAAAATTTATCCAAAACATAAACTATTTGCAAAAGTGTGATATAAGATACACTAGCAAACATTAATTTCTTGGCGGAAATAGCATCCCGATTCTTATATAATTTGAAGGCGTAATACAACATGCCTAATCCCAATACAAAGATTATCACTCCTGCATAAGGAGTTAAAAATAGTTTTCCAGTAACCCCGAAAACTGGAATTACAGAGACCATTATAGTCCAAATGGTATATAGTATTATTTGAATTGCAGTTCCTTTATCGCGCTTCCCTGTAGGCAACATGAAAAAACCGCCCTTTTTATAATCGTCGAACAACCACCAACCTATAGCCCAAAAATGTGGAAATTGCCAAAAGAACTGGATCATAAATAAAGTACCAGGTTCTATACTAAATTCGTTGGTTGCGGCAACCCATCCTAACATAAATGGTATTGCTCCAGGAAAAGCTCCAACAAATACTGCTAAAGGTGTTTTCGTTTTTAAAGGCGTGTAAACACTTACGTATAAAAAGATACTAATCGCCCCAAACATTGCTGTTTTAGGGTTTATGAAGTATAGCACCACTAAACCAAGAATGGTTAAAGTGCTTGCGATGATGAAGGCGGTGTTCACAGACATTCTTCCCGCAGGAATAGGTCTATCCTTAGTGCGATCCATCAAAGCATCCAGATCTCGTTCTATTATCTGATTGTAGGCATTAGAAGCCCCAACCATACAATACCCACCAATTGCAAGTAAAAGAACCGTAACAAAATCAACTATTTCTGCACCTAGAAAATATCCGGCAACAGAAGAAAAGACCACACTTATGGCCAATCGCATTTTAGTGATCTCCTTAAAATCTGAAAGTACTGATATAGAAGGGGTATGTACGCTTGTATTACTCAAAAAAGCAATTTTATATTTGGCGCAAAGATACTTCTTAATTGCGTTT
>JBBSJI010000298.1:0-1115 GCA_038257425.1 Chitinophagales bacterium | reverse complement strand
TCAACCTGTGCATCATAATAATACTCCGGGAAGCAGACCCTGAGCTGCTCAATAAATTTTGTACCTGTTATATTTACTTCATTCTTGTCTGAAAAACTTCCCAGGTTAATCTCGCAGGACGCTTCAATTGAAAGATGCATGGCTGTACTTATAGCCCCGGGTACCTTTACTTTACTTACATAATTCCCATCCTTATCCCCGCTGCCTGTTTCCATCGTGTTCTTAAAATTATAGCCGGCATCATTCATCAGCCTGGTTAATGCCGTACAAAAATTATTGTCTTTAACCGCAGACTCATAAAAAGAAGCGCTTTATTTGTATTTGCCGCGTGTGATGTTGTAATTGCTGACAGCAGCTTTGCGCTCTATATTCAACTTTACGCTGGTACCTTCTTCGCCTGTAATCATGGCCACTACATCAACAAGTGGAATGTTCTTTGTGTTCTGGTCATTTACTTTTAAAATGAGATCACCGGCCTTCAGGCCCCCATTTTCGGCAGAGCCATCAGGAATAAGGGCTGCTATCACGGGTATTTTATACCCCCGGCTGGAATCCAGCTGGAGACGCACACCAATACCTACATTTTCTTTCAGTTGTGCAAATGCTACAGTTGCAACAAAGGAGATCATGTATATGAGAAATATTTTTTTCATACCCTGGTTTATGGTACTCAAAATAGAACTATTTGCGGAGATCTCTCTAGGTGTTACAGGGTATATTGTTTATGCTGTAACCGGGGATCGCTTTGCCTGGTTTACCGCTTTAAAGATCAGGCTGCTGATCTTTTGTTTTGGCAGATTCCTTTTTGCAGCAGTTATATGTATTGTTATTCTCAAAAGATGGCGAAAAATTTGGTCATCATCCTGTGGGAAAAGCTTTTGCTGGAAAAATACCCTGAACGATTGTATTAAGATCTCCTCAGCCTGTTTTGTATTCCGGGATACCAGCAGTGTAATGCCAAACAGTTGTGCACTATACCGGTCATAAATATCTTCATATACCGGCCTTGGCTTTATTACAATTGGTTCTAACATGTGGACTTAAAGCGTTTATAAGGCTTATGCCAAAGCAAATAAAACTCCAATTGCTTTTTGTTTAGCATTACGTAATGATTG
>JBBSJI010000297.1:0-1115 GCA_038257425.1 Chitinophagales bacterium | reverse complement strand
GAGGCATTTTTTGCATTATGGGAAATAAGCCATTGTTGTATTTTTTCAATTTCAGCTTTTAACTTCAGGTTTAATTTTGCAATGTCATTTCCTGTTTGTTCTATTTGGGTATCAGTTCGGGTAATAGATGTTTGCAGCGCTCCTCTGTTTTCCTTATGTTTATCCAATACCTGCAGTGCAGCATCTACTTCCTTTTGTAATCCAGTTTCTACTGCAGACACGGCTTCTCCATTAAAAATCAATTTCCGCTTTTTGGTGAACTCAAGAAGCTGATCATTTAAACCCGAAAGAATTCCTTCTTTTTTCCCCAATTCTGTCTGCAGGGTTTTTGATTTTTCCTCCATTCCTTTAAATGTTTCCAACAACACGCTATACTGCCTGGAATCCTGATCCAGTTTTTGAGTATCAGTTTTCCATTTAACAGCAAAAGCATTTATGTGTTCTACAAATTTTACAGGATCTTTTTTCCACTGGCTGAACCAATCGGCGGCTGGGAAATAGGGAGTCAGTATTTTCTCAGTAGCAGATAACCCGTTATTTACTTTTACGAGCTCCTTATTATGCTGTTCGAGTTGTTCTACGTAAGATTTTAATTCCCGGTCTGCATCTTTAATTTGATTGGCATTTTCGTTTTGTTGCCCACCAAGTTTGGAAATCAGTTGTTGCTGCTTATCGAGCTGTTGCTTGTCGTTATGATACGCCCGAACCTTTTCATTAAGACGCTGCTGTAATGCTCGCTTCGTAAGTATCTGCTCCTGTATCCAGGCTGTTTTATGTTCATCATGTAATACTGCGCAATCTTTGTATACCAAGAACTTTATCCAATCATTTTGTAGATGCTGTAAGGCTGATTCATTAGAAGCAACTTCTGTTACCTGCTCAGCAATTGTCTTTTTCAGTTGTGTGCATATTTCCCCGAGGCTAATTTGTTTTTTAAGGCTATCGCTAAAGGCTAATTCGATTTTTTTATGTTCTGTTTCCAATTCTAACAGTACATGATCAAGCTGAGAATCATGATTAGTATAAGGATGTTCTTCGCTGCCACAAACCGGGCATGGATCGCCGGGTACCAATTGCTGGCGCAGCGTCTCCACATTTTCTGCGGCAGCCAGTCG
>JBBSJI010000296.1:0-1138 GCA_038257425.1 Chitinophagales bacterium | reverse complement strand
ATCTCCTATACTATCCTTATTCCAATGCTTGCCGGCGGTATAGCCAACCCTAAAAGCGGCTTTATCTGTGTACCACATCATCCGCCTGCCTACTCCTTCAATGGGAGGAATGCCTTTGTTAAATGGAACAGCCCCTACAGCTGAAAATACCACGCTGCTATCTTCAACATGCAGCCTTGCCTTGGGTGCGTTGGTACCAATACCTATATTTTGCGAAAAAGAAATTAAAGGCAGTTCCAGCAAAGAAATAAGGAACAAAAGTCCTGCGTGTATTAATAGTTTTTTCATTATCATTAATTTATTTTATTGATAATTGATAGGATTTTATTTAGCTCTTTCGGTAAATCGATTTCCTTTATTGAGAGATGTATTAAATCCAAAGCCTTCTCCAACCTGTTATGCAATGCTGCCGCTATTTTTTCAATGCACTCGCCCTGGTTCGTTTGAGCATCGGCTATACTTTTTAAGAATTGATTTTTGGAGGCTTTGGTTTGTGTCTACTTAAGGCAAGGATGGTATCATACGCTGCCTATGAATTCATCTTTTTGAAATAAGAAAAGATTCCAGTTTTTCCAGCCGTTTCATCAACTCATCATTCTCTTTTTGCAGCGCCTGTATCTGTTCGTATTGTTCCTGCAAGGCTTTGATGGAAATAACGCTGAGAGTTGTATAATCGAGTGTGTGCAGGTCAGGAATGTCATTGGTGGAATCTACCGCAACCTGCATAACATTAACAGCACCGGGAAACAAAGCCTTTACATCCTGCGCAATAAACCCAATGGTTTTTTCATGATTATCATTATGATCTTTCATCTCATATTTTACCGGTCTTAACAAATTAACCTTACTTAATACCGAAGGCAGGTCAGTGATATTTCGTTTAACTCTTTTGTCAGAGATAATTCCACTATAAGTTCCATTGGTCAAAAAAATGCCCCTTGTCTGCCCATTCAGATATAAGGTAAGATAGGAATTCGGTGCACTGCTGAAGTAATAGTTCACACGATACTCCCAGTTATCAAAATTTGAATTGGGATCTATTAAAAGTAAGCCCCTGGCATTGGTTTGCACTATCTCCAGCGTATAAGTAGGATTCCCTGTATTGATGCCTACCATGCTGTTTCCTGCGCCAAAAACT
>JBBSJI010000295.1:0-1142 GCA_038257425.1 Chitinophagales bacterium | reverse complement strand
CCCAATCTGGTCATCTTTACCTGCAGGCTTACATCAAGTTCTTCCTTGCGCTGGCTAACCCTTTCTTCAATATCTGTAAATGCATCCTGCCTTGATTTTGATTTGGTAGTACGAGCCTTGGGTTGCTTACGCATCCACTCCAATTCTTTGCGAAAAATATTTTTATCTTTCTGCAACTCACTGGCCTGCACTTCCTGCCGCAGGCTTTTTTGTTCTAAAAAATAATCATAATCGCCTTTGTACACGTATATCTTTTCATCCTCCATCTCCAGTATCTCGTTACAAACAGCGTCTAAAAAATACCGGTCGTGGGTTACACAAAGCAGGGTAATTTTTTGTGCCGATAAATAATCTTCCAGCCATTCTATCATCTGCACATCCAGGTGGTTGGTAGGCTCATCCAGTATCAATAAACATTTGCCTTCGTGCAGCTGGGCTTCTATCAAAGCCTGTGCAAGGGCAACCCTTTTGCGCTGTCCGCCACTCAGATTTTTCACCGGCTCATTCAAATGATGCAGGTTAAGTTTACCCAGTATCTGTTTCAATTCGCTTTCAAAATTCCAGGCATTCAGTTCATCAACACGGGCCATCAGGTCGGTAAGCTTTTCAATATTCTCTTCTTCCTGTTCCAGGCACATTTCATATTCCTTAACCACTTTCACTACCGGGTTGTCCATTTTCAACACATTATCCCAGATGCTTTTCATTTCTTCAAAAACCGTATCCTGCTGCAGCATGATCACTTTAATATCTTTATGCACCCATACGGTGCCGCTGTCGGCAGTATCCAGCCCTGCAATGATCTTTAATAAAGTAGATTTACCGCTGCCATTACGGGCAACCAGTGCTATCTTATCACCTTCCTCCACGTAAAAGGAAATATTCTTAAAAAGTGTTCTTATGCCAAAGGATTTGGCCAGGTTTTCAATTGAAGCGTAATGCATGAACACGAATTTCACTAATTAAAAACGAATTACACGAATTATTAAATATGGATGTAGGCATAATTCGTGTAATAAGTGCAATTCGTGTAATTTGTGTTCTATGAGTTTTTCAAGGTTGATACAATCAGAATCGTATACCAGGGGAACCGTTCTTTCTGTTTTATTCAACATCATCTCCAAGGGTATCCTGTTTTTGCT
>JBBSJI010000294.1:0-1150 GCA_038257425.1 Chitinophagales bacterium | reverse complement strand
GTGAAAGGCATGTAACCTGAATTATTTGCAGGCAGGTATTTTACTTTTATGAAATTATGTTCGTATTGGGCCTGGGCAAATAAAAACTTAACAGGGTAAATTCTTACAAATGCACCAGGGCCATATTGTGTCTGGCGAGCTTTATCACCATACACCAGTATATCCCTTTGTGAAGTGTAGATGTAATTAAATGAAGCGGCTACATCCAGGTATTTGTTTATGCTGTAACCAAAATAGGGGCTGGCTCCCAATGCGGTATAGCTGTTGCCAAAGCCAAGGGTAACATCGCCACCAACAAAAAGATTTTCCTTTTTAAATCCGCCTTTTCTTTCGCCATCAGATCTTTCTTCGTCCTGTGCTTTGGCCATAAAAAATCCGCTAACGAGTACTAAAACAATTACAATTTTTTTCATTTTTTAAGTTTATTTATTTTCATGATCAGACGGGGCGTCAGACCGTGTCAAATATTTTACCACTGTTTAAAATATTATTAGGGTCAAAAACTTTTTTTATGCCCCTCATTAACTGCAGGCCTGCTTCATCAAACATGATCGGCATGAATTCTTTTTGTATCAGGCCTATGCCATGTTCTCCACTGATGGTACCGCCCAGTGATTTAACTAATTCAAACAACGCTTTTAGTGCAGGAATAACCTGGTCATTATTCAGACTGTAAATACTACCCTGCTTTCTAATGCGAATGTGCAGGTTTCCATCGCCGGCATGGCCATAACATACCACATCAAAATCATAGGTCAGGCCCAATGCTTTTACACCACGTATCAACGCAGGCAGCTCAGCCCTGGGCACCACAGTATCTTCTTCAATAGTATACCCATCTATTTTTACAGCTTCGGCCACTCGCCTGCGTAACTTCCAAAGTTCTGCTTTCTGTTGGGCATCATCTGCAAAAAAAACGTCGCCACATTCAAAACTTACCAGTAATTCAGCAATGGCTTCCATTTCTGCTATCAATGTTTCCAGGTGATTTCCATCCACTTCAATAATCAAATGAGCTTCCATCTCATCTGTTACCGGCACAACTGTACTGCCAACAAAGCGGCTTACTATTTTTAATGCATTTATTTCCACAAGTTCCATAGCACTCGGTGTAAAGCCTGCCCTGAAAATTGCACTAACCGCTTCACCT
>JBBSJI010000293.1:0-1152 GCA_038257425.1 Chitinophagales bacterium | reverse complement strand
TTCCTCAAAACGCATTTGTTCCAGCGCCAGGTAATCCTTCACAATATCCAGTTCTCTTTCAAGTGTTACCGTTTCCGATTTCTCGGCCTGCATACTGCTTCGCAGAATATTACTTAACTCAGTTATGGCCCTTCTTGCCCGCTTGGGATTCTCATCTACCAACGCCCGAATACTGTTGAGCGAGTTAAAGATAAAATGGGGATTGATATGAGATTTGATGGTTTTTAATTCAAGCTCTTTAACGGTGGACTCCAGTTTAAGGCGGTCAAACTGGTCGTTCCTGTTCTTTTCTACGTAATGGTAAACGATATAAATCAGCATCCAGATAGCGATCAGCATCAGCCGGTAATAAATGCCCACCAGGTCTGATTTGTTTTCAAACACCCAATCGCCTTTTTTATTACGGCTCCAGCCGGTGGCTTTCTTTATTTCAAAAACACCTTTTTTAATACTGCTGTCTTTTGTAAAGCTGGTGTCTTTATAATAAGCAATTGAATCAAGGCCAAATTGTGCTTCCATCTTTCTTGCCTTACCCAGCCGCTTATTGTTCACATGATCGTCGTGTGAGTAACCGGACAGACGCTCTAACTTGTTACTGCCATAATATAAAAGTGTTCCTGTTGCTCCCACAGCAAGAATGAACATTAATAATATCCTGTCGAAAGAGAATTTTAACCAGTTGGTTTTTTTAATGATGAACCTCAGCAGGTGAGTGCTTAATATGCCCGATAAAAGCATAATAGAAAGGCTGATCAGGTATTCCTTTTGCCCCCCCTGTTCTTTAAACATGTCGCCAAATACAACAAAATTAAAGTACAGCAATATCAGGCCCCAAACGCCCCAGCCAGTTACCTGGCAAAGCCAATATCTCATATTCCTTTTACTCATGCTGCAATATTAGCTCTCAATATAGGGAATTTACCGGCTGTTTTGATTAATGGCGAAATGGTGGTTTGAGAGGTTGGCTTTGTCAGTTATTATATGACAAAAATCATGTACCCTGCATTTAGCCCCGTTTTACTGTGATGTATCTGTGCAAAAAGGTTTTTAGTGATTAATGATTAGTTTTACAAAACTGTAAATGGATTGTTACATGGCCAACCCCAATTTAAATAATGAATCTGAATTTTTGAATTCGGCAGAGAAAGAATT
>JBBSJI010000292.1:0-1161 GCA_038257425.1 Chitinophagales bacterium | reverse complement strand
TCCAGCAACAACAGAATTTTAAGCCTTCCACCCGTAAGTAATTGCCGCCGCTTGGGCTTCGACCAGCGGCATATAGTGGCCTTCAAATAAATTCTTTTATTATTTAATTGCCAGTATAATGAGTAAGCATTTCAAAATTGTCAATGCCCAACTCGTAGAATTTTGCGGAAGAATAATAATATTCCTCGGGTAGATTCACCAATCCAGCAACAACAGGATTTTAAGCCTTCCACCCGTAAGTAATTGCCGCCGCTTGGGCTTCGACCAGCGGCATATAGTGGCCTTCAAATAAATTCTTTTATTATTTAGTTGCCAGTATAATGAGTAAGCATTTCAAAATTGTCTATGCCCAACTCGTAGAATTTTGCGGAAGAATAATGATATTCCTCGGGTAGATTCACCAATCCAGCAACAACAGGATTTTGATGTAAATATTCAAGCTTTTGAAGAAATACTTTTTCAGTAAATAATTCAATACTCAAAGGTTTCCGTTTCCAAATCTGATAGGCACGGTCATATTTATTCACTTTGAGGGTTTCCAACAAATTCGGATTTTCTGTTTGTAATTTTTTCTTAATGCTTCTGGCAGTTTGTGTCATAAATGAAGTTTGGATTTGTGATAGCGTATAAAGTTGCAAAGGCTGCCAAATTATATGAACATGATTACTCATTACGACAAACCCATTTAATTCAATTCTTTTATCATCTGCTAAAAATTTAAGGCAGTTTGTGATAATGTTTTTATACTCATCACCTTTTAGTAAATGATTCCAATTGTGTATAGTTGCTGTAAAAAACTGTGGCCAGATGGTTGGATAATTCATGTTGAAATAAATTATTTTTTTACTTTACCGCTATTAAATTAATACGTTTAAATGTAAACGTTGTTATATTTAAGGAGATATTATTATTGGCGTTAGGAGAATGGATAGCACTTGCGGTGCCGCTGGTCAAAGCCCAAGCGGCGGCAACGTTGTTATATTTAAGGAGATATTATTATTGGCGTTAGGAAAATGGTTAGCACTTGCGGTGCCGCTGGTCGAAGCCCAAGCGGCGGCAACGTTGCTATATTTAAGGAGATATTATTATTGGCATTAGGAGAATGGATAGTACTTGCGGTGCCGCTGGTCGAAGCCCAAGCGGCGGCAACGTTGTTATATT
>JBBSJI010000291.1:0-1171 GCA_038257425.1 Chitinophagales bacterium | reverse complement strand
GGTTACGCAGTATCTGATCGCCAATTAAAACAAGTGTATCAAGCCCGGCCTTTTGTGTAGTGAAAAATCCTGCATACCGGTTGCCAACGCCATTTTCATCACTTACAAAAGTAAAATGATTTTCGTTGTATTGCATGGGATTACGTGCATTGCCATATTTTAATGCTGATAATTGCGTGATCTGGTTCAATTCAGGCTTATCGCCAAAATTGGTAATTAAAAAGATATTGTATTTACTGTCGCTTGGTAAAATGGTATCCCCGGTTTTAGCAAAAGCAGTAGGCCGGTTACTTGCAAAAATGATCCCTGTTTTATTGGGGAATGCTACAAATGAAGCATCCAGGTCATCATACACATCATTGGTGATCTGCTTTACTTTTTCATTCTGCAGCTCAAGGGTATAAATATCAGTATGACCATTCTTTACTGCAGTTAATAAAATGGTATTGCTGTTAAGCATATACTTCATGTCCTGCACCTGGTCAAACTCTTTGGTAAGATCGATCTTGTATTGCTTAAAACGGGTAATGATATCGTAAACAAAAAGGTTCAGCTTTCCTTCTTTTGTATACAGCACAGCAATTCTTGTTCCCTTGGGATCCCAGGCCATCATTGGATAATTAGGGTTCATTTCATTTTTGTAGGTTCGTACGCCGTATTTCAATAAGGTCTTATTCTCAAACTCATCATTGTAAATAACCCTTACAATACCTTTTTTAAATTGGGTTACCACATAAGAGTTGTTGCGTTTTGTGGGGTTTACATTAAACCGGAAATAATCCAGGCGTTTGTTTATATCAAAGCCCTCAACATAATTTCCTTTTGGATAAGGCTTTCTTTTAGCTATGTCTTTATAATATTTATCGTCCTGGTATTCCATAAACTCGACCAGTACATCTTTAAATTTCTTTTTACAAACCTGCAGGCAGGCCTTGTTTAAATTTTTATAAACGGTGGCTAAATACAGCAGGTAGGTTACATTTTCTTTTTTATATTTTTCTTCAATAAAATACCAGAATGCATGACCTGCTATCTGTGGTTTTTGAAAAGCAAACTTGGTAAACTTGTTATAATTACCGCTTAGTATTTCACTTTTCAATTCGTCATCCAGTTCTGTGCTCCAGTTTTGAGCCAGGTAATTAACATAGCCATCGGTTAGCCATTTAGGAAG
>JBBSJI010000290.1:0-1176 GCA_038257425.1 Chitinophagales bacterium | reverse complement strand
CCATCCAGGTTAAAAGTATAACCTGTAGGTATAACAAAAGATACTATTTTTCGGGGCACACCAAATTTTTCCATATTCTCCAATGCTTTTGGCAGGGCCGAATCAGAACTGGTGGTAGCAAAAGCAATAGAAACAGGTTCCTTTATGGCCTGGATGAATTTTTTTATCGGCACCTTGGCTACCCATATTGCAATAGGCAGCAGCACAAATAATAAAAAGGCGGTCAAAGCAAGATATAATGTGATAAGCAGCAATGCAAGATTCTTTAAAATGTCAATCCCTAAATGACCAACAGTAACTGCAATGGCGGCGCCAACGCCAAATGGGGCAAAGTACATAATAATGTTGGTGAATTTAAACATGGCTTCGGCCAGGCTTTCTGTAAAATCAAGCATTGGTTTTTTCTTATGTTCATTTAAAAGAGCCAAAGCAATACCAAAAATAACACTGAATACAACGATGGGTAATACATTGCCTTCATAAATAGATTTGATGATATTCTCCGGGAAAATATCAATGATATGATCCTGCCAGGTTTTTATTTTAGCCTCAGGTAATTCTTTTAAAAGATTTTCCGGCACTATGATACCAACGCCTGCTTTTGTGATATTGATAAAGACCAGGCCAATGACAAGTGCAATGGTTGTAACCACTTCAAAATATAAAAGCGATTTCCATCCCATGCGGCCTACCTGTTTCAAATTTGAATGGCTTGCAATACCAACAACAAGTGTAGCAAATAATAAAGGAGCAACAATTGTTTTTACCAATCGTAGAAATATTTTACTGAGAAACTGTAGATTCTGTGAAAAAGCAGGAAAGTCAAGGCCTATTTCCACCCCAATCGCCATTGCCACCAGTATCCAGGTAGTTAATGATCTTTTATACAAGGCAAACAATACCAGGCTGGCTACAAATACCCAGCGTAAAGCCATCAGGAAAGTATCGAACCCATCGGGAAAGATCACCCATCTTTTCAAATGAATAAATTGGATAATAGCTACCACCGTAAATAAAAGTAAAGATAGAAGCCCGGCCTTTCGTTGATTCATTTTTTGATTTTATAGTGAAGCATCAAAACTAAAAGAAACTTTGTGTTTAGAAAAATGATTGTTTATCAATCTAATGGTATCACGCTACCAAAAAAATTGTCTCGCAATATAATATTTAATAATT
>JBBSJI010000289.1:0-1182 GCA_038257425.1 Chitinophagales bacterium | reverse complement strand
GCATTTTAAGGATCAGCGCGACAAGCAAGGTGTGGTCTGTCATCGCTGCCAGGGCAGAGATCATTATTGGCTCCAGAACAAATGGAGTTATCAATGTAAATCTTGTAATGCAAGGATGTCCCTTCGCAGTGGTACGATAATGCAAAGTTCAAAATTGTCATTTATGGACTGGTACAAAACTATATTGCTGCTCAGTACAACCAAAAAAGGGTTTTCCAGCAAGGAGATACAACGTCAACTTGGCCTGAAACGGTATGAGCCAGTATGGGCAATGGTTCATAAATTACGCAGTGCAATGGGGCAGCGGGATGATCGCTACACCCTTGAAGGAATGATCGAGATGGACGAGGGCTATTTTACCATAGAGGCATCACCAAAAGATCACGCATCACAAAAAGCCGGACGGGGCAGTAAAACCAAAACCAATGTTATGGTAATGGCAGAAAGCACAGTGCTTGAAGACCTATCCACTGGTAAGAAAGAACGGCAATGTAGGTATTTTAAGGCCAAGGTACTGGAGGACCACAAGGCAGATGGTACCAACGATACCTTAAAAAATGCAATCGCCGGTGAACAGACCATTGTCTTTACCGACAAAAGCACCTCATACGTTGACATAGCTGATTATGTGGAGCTGCACATCACCGAAAAATCAAACGAGCAAACCACTAAGGAAACACTTAAATGGGTACATATAGCAATAAGCAATGCAAAAAGGAATTTTGTGGGAACATATCATAAGATCAAGAAAAAATACTTGCAGCTATACCTCAATGAGTTCGTTTATAAACTCAACAGGAGGTATTTTGGTGATGGTATCTTTGATAGGCTAGTAATAGCAAGTATTACAGCGAGTGGACATTAAACGGACATACAAAAATTAAGTACCTCAAAACAAATTCCAGCCGATATTAATGCTATTCTTACTTGTTTTTCACCTATCTCTAAGGATAAGAATCTACTTTATCCCAAAATATCAGATTCAGTAGAAATCCTCATTGCTACAGATTGTATATCAGAAGGTCAAAATTTACAGGATTGTGATTACCTCGTTAATTATGATATCCATTGGAACCCTGTTCGTATTATACAGAGGTTTGGGAGAATTGATCGTATTGGTTCTAAGAATGAAAGTATAACAATGGTAAACTTCTGGCCGGATATTACTCTTGATTCTTACAT
>JBBSJI010000288.1:0-1184 GCA_038257425.1 Chitinophagales bacterium | reverse complement strand
CTATACTGAATAAGGCTTTCATCCCTTTAAATAGCCAACAATAGTTATACAGCGGCGTTGGGTATAAACCGGGGATGTGTTTTGTTTTTTTATTTTACACCTCAAAAAATGTGGATAAGTCAGGCTACTTTTTTGTATCGATGCCGATAATATACCTTTTGCAGCGAAACGCCCTGCAAAATAAAATGCAATTGTTGATTACTGATATTTAAACTGCTATTTTCATCAACAGTTGCAGGCAATTCATAAGTGCCTTTTTCAAGTCGTTTGTAATAAAGTGATAATCCATCGCCTTCCCATAATAATAATTTTACCTGGTTACGTCTTTTATTGATAAATATAAATATGCAACCACTTAAAGCATCAAGTTTCATTTGTGATGAAACAATACCACAGAGGCTATCGAAGCCTTTGCGCATATCGGTATTACCTGTATATAGATAATATTGCACAGCAGTTGAAAGGTGCAGCATAATTAACTGATTAATGTTTTTAAATAATCGGCGCTTACAGGCTGATGGAACACTAATCGTTTTCCATCAGCGAGTATTAACTCTGCATGACATACAGTAGAAGGAGTAGAAACATTTAATTTGATAAACGATGATGGTTGATTTTCTTTATTACGGTAGCGTTTAAACCAGTAATGAAAAATGTGGTAAGGAAGGTTTACCTGGTTGCAAAATGCCTTTTGAGAAAGATCGCTTTGTTGCCATTGATCAATGTAATTAAACATACTTTGCTGCACATCCTTGCTTCGCATATAATAAATTTATAGCAAAGCTATCTTCCATTATAGTCGAAGGCAATACGGGGTTGGTCGATGGCATACATTAAAGTCAGTTTTTGAGTGATTTCAAATGGTTGTCGTCCATCTCGAAAATCATTAAATGGATTAGAGCCTTCTATTTGGAACTCTGGTGTTAATCCGTGTATGTCTTGATTAATAGGTTCAAAAAAATAGTATCGCTGACTATAATCAAATTTTGTTTCAAGGATTTCTTCAAGAGAACTTTCCTTTATTATTGGGATGAATACTTTGTCGTAAATGACTTTTTGATTGTGATAAAAGGTTGATTTATTGAAAACTTTATCAAAGTCACTTTCTTTATACTCCTTTATTTCCGGTGAGTCAAATGTGTTTTTGGGTAATACTTTTATTTTGTACTTGTCAATCAGGCTTT
>JBBSJI010000287.1:0-1187 GCA_038257425.1 Chitinophagales bacterium | reverse complement strand
TTCATCAGTGCCCACCACATCGGAGCCGGCCACTCTCTGTTTTATCATATCATAAACGGGCGTTGCCTTATCTGCAAAGCGGTTGAGCAAACAATGTATGCCGCCCTCGCTGATGTTGATATTGAAGACATTGTTCAGCATCTCTTTCATCCTTGCAAAGGGCAGGTACTGCCGTGAATGGAAATAGCCTATCAATCCCTCAATATTTCCGCCGTAGCTAACAGGGGAACCAACCCCTATCGGGAAGTCAGCTGCTGTGGTACAGCCACAGTCACATGTCTTACTGTATGCCCTATATTCTGTCCACAGGGCCTTTACCGGTGGAATATCCACAGATTGGCGTACTTGGAGACCCGACACAGGTGCCTGTGCCAATGTTGTTCCACAGTTATTGCAATATCCAGGGCTCAGGTCTATGATTCTATCCGGTGCAGCCGTCATTTCCAAGGTGTTGCCCTTGTGCCCAAACTGCCCGCCAGGTTTCTTTCCCGTGGGCCTGCGCAAACTTTGGTTCTTGGCCGGGCGGTTCTCATCCCTGGATGGCGCTATGGAACTGTTACGGCTGTCCTTGGGGTTTTCGTATTTAGATAAACGCTCTCGCAAGGTGGCGTTCTCTCTTTCTAGCTGGACAACCCGCTTTTCTAGACGTTCTAAACGTAAAAATAACTCTGATATGATCTTGTCCTTATCGATGATGACAAGATCCGACTTTATTTTGTTCGATCCAAATTATTCCGTAGTTTTATTTGAACTGATTAGTTACCTTTTTTTTAATTTTAGATATTATTTTAATATTCCTTTTTAGTTTGGTAACCTTAGGTATTTATACTCGGATAAGTTTTTTGGCCATTTTCTTACTTTGTTTTTTTGGGCAAAGCTTTTCCTATAGTTTTGGAAAAATTGACCATGGAACTACTCTCTTTTTATTTGCAATACTAACCCTTGCTTTTACAAATTGTGGAAATAAACTGGCATTGGTTAAAGATAAATCTATCCCAGGCAAAATACAGGAATATGCATTGGTTGGATTGGGAATTATTATTTTGTTTGGTTTATTTATATTATTATTATAATAATTAATAATAATATCATATTTAACTAAAACATTTTTATTTATTAAATTTAAATAGATACTTTTATATTTTATCATAATTTTTTATTTAACATATTTTTATCTTTTATATACT
>JBBSJI010000286.1:0-1195 GCA_038257425.1 Chitinophagales bacterium | reverse complement strand
GATTTTTATGAAAAAAATAATTCTTCTTTTATCTGTCACCATATTCAGCGGCAATATTTTTGCCCAGCCATTTTCCAAAACTGAAATTACCCGATGGGAGAATCAATCAAAAAATATAACCATCATTCGTGATAACTATGGGGTGCCGCATATATACGGTAAAACAGATGCCGATGCTGTTTTTGGTTTGTTGTACTCCCAGTGCGAAGATGATTTTAAAAGGGTAGAGATGAATTATATTGAAAAACTGGGCAGGCTGTCTGAAGTTAACGGGGAGAAAGACCTCTACAACGATCTGCTCATTCGATTGATGATTGATAGTGCAGATGCTATAAAAGATTTTGCTACAGCACCTGCCTGGTTAAAAAAAATACTGCATGCTTATGCTGATGGCATAAATTATTATCTATACAAAAATAAAAAAGTAAAACCAGCATTGCTCAATCGCTTTCAACCCTGGTATCCATTGCTTTGGACGGATGGCAGCATTGGTGCCATCAGCACTGCTGGTATATCGTTAAATGAATTGAAGAATTTTTTTGGTGCTGATGAAGCCCTAACAAAAAAGGATTATAAAGAAGAAATTTTAACGGGCTCAAACGGTTTTGCTTTTTCGCCAAAGATCACCGAAAGCGGCAACGCTATTTTATATATCAATCCCCATGTAACATTTTATTTTAGGCCGGAGGTGCATATGGTTAGCGAAGAAGCCAGCCCGGATGACCCGGTCGGACGGGGTATGAATGTGTACGGTGCTGTTACCTGGGGACAGCCATTTATTTACCAGGGTTTTAATGAACACTGCGGATGGATGCATACATCAAGCGATGCAGATATTTCAGATGCTTACATTGAAAAACTTACAAAAAATAAAGGCCGATGGTTTTATGAATATGAAGGAAAACAAAAAGCGGTTAGTGTAAAACCCATCCGGATAAAATACAAAACGGCTACTGGTTTGGCATCAAGAGTATTCAATACAATGTTTACACATCATGGCCCCATTATGACAAAGCGTAACGGCCAATACCTGAGCCTGCGCCACAATAACCGAGATACAAAAGGTTTTATGCAAAGCTGGCTGCGTACCAAGGCAACCAGTTTTGCCGGCTTTAAAAAAACAATGGACATGGGTGCCAACCCCAGTAACAATACCATCTATGCCGATGCCGAAGGAAATATTGCTTACTGGCAT
>JBBSJI010000285.1:0-1197 GCA_038257425.1 Chitinophagales bacterium | reverse complement strand
GGAAACCTCTAAAAACTCTTTATTTTTCTTTAAAGAATTTTTAGGGATTATTTCTTTAGTCTGTTTCTTTAGTCTGTTTTAATCTATATTTTATAACTATTTGTAAATCAATTAATTGTTAATTTAACCCGATATTACTAGACGCACTTGTCCCATTAAGATGCCTTTAGCTGAATTTTTCTGAACATATTATAAGTCAGGTTCATTAGCCCTACTACGGCAGTTATCCTTTTTATGCCGATGTTATACAGGTACATTCCATCCATATTGGTTTCCATAAAACCGAAAACATGCTCTACCCTTGAACGTACACTTGATTTTTTTCTGTTGCTTTCTTTCTGCTCATCGGTTAAAGGGTTATTTCGATAACCTTTTTCACAGATTTGATTAACCATCTCCCTGCCTTCAATTGTTTTTTCCTGATCTTCTCCGGCATAAGCACTATCTGCATACAATTCTTGCCCGGCATCCTTTTCATTCAGCAGGTTTTCTATAGCTTGCGAGTCGTGTACACTAGCACTTGTTACCTCATATCCGGTAATTATCTTGCTTTTGCTGTCTACTTTAACATGGTTCTTGTACCCGAAATAGCTTATCCCGTTTTTCTTGGTCCAGCGGGCATCCAAATCTTTCTGTGATAGCCTGCCTGGGGTTTCTTTGAAACTTTCGGGCGTCCCCCCTGCTTTTACCTGCTGGTTGTCATCACGGCTGTTGCGTTGTTTGGGAACTTCTATAAAACTGGCATCCACTATCTTTCCCTGGTTGATGATCAGCCCAAGCTTTTCCAATTCTGTTATAAACAAGGCGAAAAGCTCTTCAATCGCCCCGCCGACAATCAGCTGCTCCCTGAAATTCCATACCGTTTTACTGTCCGGGATGTCATCGGCGATAGTTAAATCCAAAAAGCGCATAAAACTCATCCGGTCGTTTATCTGGTACTCTGCCTGATCGTCAGAAAGATTGTAATAGCGCTGCAGGATCAGAATTTTAAACATCAGCACGTAATCATAAGCCGGGCGGCCTCCTTTACCCTGGGCTTGTTTGGAAAGTTTCTCCTCTAAGCAAATTCTAAACAATTCAAAATCAACGCCCTTGTTCAGCTTTTCCAATGGATCACCCAATTGGCTTAATTTACTCAAACGAATGTCCTGATCGAAAAAACCGTAATCTCTATGACGCTTAAACCTTTTCATATCT
>JBBSJI010000284.1:0-1225 GCA_038257425.1 Chitinophagales bacterium | reverse complement strand
TGCTACTGCTTTTATTGAAGATGAGAAAATAGAATTTGCCTATCAAAGCATCTTAGACAATGTAGGTTTGATTGATGAAGCATTGCTGCATGAGATTAATCTGCTGGTGGTGGATGCCGGGCATAAGCTGGTTAAAAAAAAAGAAAATGAGGACCTTAAACTAAAAACCGACAGCTATGCAGTAGAAACGGATGTGCATTTTCCTACTGATCTGAACTTGCTTTGGGATAGCCTGCGCAAGTGTCTGGACATGACAGAGAAACTGGTTAAAATAACTGATGTAAAAGGCTGGCGTAAAATAAAAAATATTAGAAAGAATCTTAAAAGCCTCTTCAGAGCTACTTCATATCAGGTATTTAAAGGAAGGGATGAGAAGCGAAAGAAACAGTATGTAAAAGACTATCTCTCCCAGGCAAGGCTGTTAAAAGAAAGGGTTGAGGAAATTATAAAAAACCCGTCGCTAAGCCAAGGCAATGAAAAGCAAATATTGCCCGTCATTATTCTTCTTGAACGTTATAAAAATTACGTAACAAAGTTCACAGACCAGATAGAGCGCCGGTTGCTCAAAGGAGAAGCTATCCCGGCCGAAGAAAAGGTATATTCCATTTTTGAAGAACATACAGAATGGATAACCAAAGGCAAGCTTAATAAAAAAGTAGAACTTGGTCATCTCGTACTCATCACTACCGATCAGCATCAGTTTATTGTTGATTATAAAATAATGGAAAAGCAAAAGGATGCCAAACAGGTTGCTGACTTATGTGAGAGAATACAAAAGAACTTTGTCGGCAGCAAGCTTTATAGCCACAGTTTTGATAAAGGCTTTTGGAGCAAAGACAATTATTCAACCCTTCAAAGTGCAGCAATAGAACAGGTAATACTTCCTAAAAAAGGCAGGCATAACAAAGAAGATAAAGAACGTGAAAGTGATCCTGCTTTTAAAAAGCTTCGCAACGCACACAGTGCGGTGGAAAGCAATATTAATATGTTAGAGCATCATGGTCTTAATCGTTGCCTCGATAAAGGAATAAAGGGCTACAAAAGATGCATTGGGTTAAGTGTACTGGCTTACAACCTGCATATACTGGGCAATGTACTCAAAGCAAAAGCGCAGGCCGATGAAGCCAAAAGAGAAAAACGAAGGCTGAAACAAGCTGCCTAAAGAGGAAAAGGCACCTTTAAAACGGTATCCGTGGCAGAAGTGTGTCTAATACATAGAAAAATT
>JBBSJI010000283.1:0-1279 GCA_038257425.1 Chitinophagales bacterium | reverse complement strand
TTTCTGAAAACAGATAGCAAGTTTTTTAATGGCAAACACCTAAGTTCAATTAACAAGTGCAACACCTGTTTAACCCAATGGGCGGGGTACCCCGCCCATTGGGTTGGGCTGAAAAACAGATTTTTGTGTTGCAAAAATGACAAAAAAATATTCTCAACTCAACCCAGCGCAAAGGTATCAGTTGTCGGCATTACTTAAAGCAGGTCATTCCAACGGTTTTATTGCCAGGCAACTTGGCGTTAATAAATCTACTGTTGGCAGAGAGCTGAAAAGGAACTGCACTTCTAAACAACGTTATACCCCTGCCATGGCGCAGCAGTTCGCTGCTGACCGCCAAACCGACAAGAAAAAACATTCTTTTTTTTCAACTGAAATGAAAATGTTTATTCATCAGCAAATGCAAAAAGAACAATGGTCGCCAGAACAAATAAGCGGTTATTGCAAGGCCAACAATATAGCTATGGTAAGCTACGAATGGATTTATCAGTATGTGTACAAAGACATGAAAAAAGGCGGCCAACTTTATACACAGCTTCGTACACAGAATAAACGGCGCAGAAAACGGACACATCGAAAGGATAAACGGGGATTGATTCCTAACCGGGTTTCTATCCATCAGCGACCCGAAGTAGTGACTCAAAAGAAACGCTTCGGTGATTGGGAAATTGACCTCATTGAAGGAGTAAATCACAAAAGCTTTGGCCTGACTTTGGTAGAAAGAAAATCGCAGTTTGCCATGATTGTAAAAGCACCTGATAAACAAGCGGACACCATTCAGACAAAAATTATAAATGCACTTGCCCCTTACAGGGAACTCGTACATACCATCACTTCCGACAACGGAAAAGAGTTTGCCAACCATGAGTATGTGGCTCAAAAACTAAATGCAGCTTATTTTTTTGCAGACCCTTACAGTTCCTGGCAAAGAGGGCTCAATGAATACACTAATAAACTTTACAGACAATATTTTCCTAAAAAATCTAATCTTAACAACTATGATATTCAATACTTCGTAGACATTACTAACAAACTAAACAACAGACCTAGAAAATTATTGGGCTACAAAACACCTCTACAGGTTTTTATGGCTAATTTTAATCCTAATTAATTAACCGTTGCACTTGTCACTTGAATCTACCTACCAATATTTCGCCACTCTGTGGCTAAAAAAATAACTTCGCCAACAGTTCTTTTCTTATTATTTTAAAAAGAATAATTATGGGGCTATCAATTCATTACTCAGGACAACTAAAAGACGAGCGGCAAATTGATGAACTTA
>JBBSJI010000282.1:0-1283 GCA_038257425.1 Chitinophagales bacterium | reverse complement strand
ACGATTTATCTAACGTAGCAGCAATAATGATTGAAAGCCGCCAGGTGATTGATATTCCCGTCATAAAAACTACTTGTGTTGAGCATCGTATCTATCAAAAAAAATGTAGTTGTGGGCATTGCATGCAAAGCAAATTTCCCGAGCATGTACCGGCTAATATACAGTATGGCCCTGTTGCCGAATCACTGATAGGCTATTTGCATGCAAGGCAATATATGCCTTACAAGCGCATGAAAGAGTTTTTTACTGATGCTTTTAACCTTCCTATCAGCGAAGGTAGTATAGCCAACATACTACAGCGTTTTGTAAAAAAAGCATTGCCACATTATGATATTATAAAGCAAGGCATTGAGGCAGCAACCTATGTTGGCAGCGATGAAACAAGCATGGTTGTTAATGGCGCAAAACACTGGGCATGGACATGGCAAAACAGTGACCTTACTTTTATTGCCTGCACCGATAACAGAGGCTTTAAAACAATTGAACAACTTTTTCCCGATGGCTTGCCTAACAGTATTGTAGGACACGACAGATATGCCGCTCATTTTATTTGCGAAGCAAAAAAACATCAAATCTGTACCGCACATTTGCTCAGAGATTTACAATATATCATAGAACTTTACAACAACAAATGTGATTGGGCAGTGCAAATGATAGACTTAATAATCCGGGCACTCAGCTTAAAGAAAGCATTGACTATGCCAGACTATTATCGCCCCAATAAAAAAAGAAATGGCCTTGAAAAAGAATTGGTAACTCTTTTGCAAACCAACATCAACGAAGCACATAGCAAAGCAAAAACGATGCAGAAAAATTTATGGAAACATCAACAACATATCCTTACCTTTTTATGGTATGAAGATGTACCGCCCGATAATAACGGAAGCGAAAGGGCTATACGAAACATAAAAGTCAAACAAAAAATCTCTGGTCAGTTTAAATCTGAAAACGGAGCAAATGGTTTTGCAGTAATACGATCTATCATTGATACTGCTATAAAATCAGGACAAAATGTATTGGCTACTTTAGCAGGTATCGCTAAATTAGGGGCTGAGTAGTTACCTAATTTTTTTGCAGAGATGACCTGATCTGCTCATGCATACTAATAACTTTCGTCATGCTGGGGTCTCCATTATAGGTTTTGTGAGTAGGCCAAGGGACCCCGGAATGCTGCACCGAAACAATTTACATAAAGATGCAACCTGCGCCTTTGCAGGTGTTCTTCACCTGAAAATCTCATCTTTTTCCTATTATGTTTCTGCCTTTCCAACTTTGTAGGTGTT
>JBBSJI010000281.1:0-1294 GCA_038257425.1 Chitinophagales bacterium | reverse complement strand
TTCCCATATCTTTCCTTCATAATGAACCGTGTTCCTGCGCCAGAACAGATTCCCGTTTTTTATGGCTGTTAAAGAGCTTCCAAAAGGTACCCACATCATGTGGCCATTGTAATCAATTTCATTAACCCAGTCGCCGGTAAGTATATTTTCTTCAAGATAATAATGGGCATCATCAATCTCCTGTAAATGCGAATGCCTGCACCAGCCGGTATACGCATCCGGTTTATTTACAATTTTTACCCAACCATCTTTTTCAGCAACAGTAATGATACAACACTCACCGAATAATAACTGGCTTACCATTTCAGCTCTGTGGTCGGGCTCTATTCTCAGGGGTGCTACAGGTACACAACAAACAGCATAACTCATGTTTACATTTTCGTTACAACTAAATTATGGAAATTAAAGTAAGTTTACATCTAACTAAAAAATAGATTTACTCCAATAATAAAAAAAGTTGTCAGCCTGATCCCGCCTTCGACATCCCGATTGTTATCGGGACAGGCTGACAGTAAAATTGCTCAGGCTCCGGGATAATGAACATATTTCCTAAAACTAATTTGTTGATCAGTTTTGAACAAAACAAAATACCACCATATAACCGATAACGAATTACTCAGCAGGTTTTATGCCGATCAGGATAATGAATGGCTGGGTATTTTGCTTGAGCGTTATACCATGCTGCTGTTGGGTGTAAGCATGAAGTACCTGAAGAATGAAGAAGCAGCCAAAGATGCAGTACAACAGGTTTTTTTAAAAGCGATCAATGAACTGCATAAATATAAAGTTGATTATTTTAAAAGCTGGATCTACATGATCACTAAAAATCATTGCCTGATGCAGCTGCGGAACAAGAACAGGTTTAGTACCGGGATCAATGACCAGGCCTTTGCCGACCCAACTGAGCCAGATATAAAAAACAGCCATGTAGAAAAAGAGAAAGTACTAACCAATATGGCTGCAGCGTTATTACAACTGAATAAAGAGCAGCAACTATGTGTAACTTTGTTTTACCTGGAGAAAAAAAGTTACCAGGAGATTGCCCTGCATACCGGGTACAGCATTATGCATGTAAAAAGTTATATACAAAATGGAAAACGTAACTTAAAAATAATAATGGAGCGGATGACCAATGACCAATGAACTATTAACTATGAACAAAGGCAATGAGCGATGATTTAAAAGACATATTGGGTAACTTAAATAAAGATATTGAGCAGGAGAAACTGCTTGATTATCTTAATAAAAAACTGTCGGCTGCCGAATCGCATGAAGTGGAAAAGCAGATGGCTGA
>JBBSJI010000280.1:0-1319 GCA_038257425.1 Chitinophagales bacterium | reverse complement strand
CCATAATAAAAAAATAAAATTTTATTCATTTTATAAAATTAATTAATGAAAAAGTTTCTCCTTTTATCAATGTGCTCATTTGTTTTGGCAGCCGCATCTGCACAAACCAAACCTAAAGCAACGCCAAAAGAAAAGCCTCCCACCCAAAAAGAAATGCAGGAGATGATGAAAGAAATGCAGGGTGCGTTAGATGATCTGGATCCTGAAACAAAAAAGATGATGGATAGTATGGGTATTAAAATGCCAGATACTAAAACCATAACAAAAAGCATGGCAGGTGTAAGTGACGCACAATTAAAAAAAGCTTACGAAGATGACAGCAGAATTGTGCCTCCAAAAGATATTGCAAGAATAACAACCGCTTTGGCAGTAACACTTACCAATAGCGGCATGAGCGCATTCATCCATACAACACAGCAGGCTGTTCTAAATATATTACCTGCAAATGATAAGGCGAAAGGCAGAGAATTGATTCAACAAGTTATTACCCAGAAAGCCTCTATAGCCAATACTGCTGTTGGTTTATGGATGGACGGCAAACCCACGCTGGCGCTCTATCTTATGGGAGAAGTCTGCAAAACCGATCCCAATAATGCCGTAATCCTTAATAATTACGCCGCTTTTTTAACCATGTGTGGCGCTCAGCAATTGGCACTACCCATTTTAAACAACCTCAACAAGCGATACCCAAAAAACAGTAGTGTACTTAACAATATTACCCAGGCCTGGCTGGGGCTGGGAGATATAGTAAGAGCAGATAAATATGCCGATAGCACCATACGCATTGCCGCCAATCATCCGCAGGCAAATATGGCCAAATGTGTAATTGAAGAAAGTAGAGGCAATATTGCTGCGGCTATCGCAGCAGCAAAAAAAGCCATTAGCAAAGCATTCAGTTCAGAAAAAGAAAACAAGCTCAAAACATTGGGATACGATTTACAAAGCGATGATATTAACTGGGACAGGCCCATGCCGCAGGATGTACCAGGCTTAAATAAATTTAAATGGCCCGAATATCCGCTTGACGTAGAAAAAAATAAATTAGCAGAATTAGAATGGAAACAATTTAAAGATGATTGCCAGGAGAAAATTAATGAGCTAAAAATCAAACAACAATTATTGGAAGAAGAAATGGTAACGATAAATGCCAGGCGTACTGCACTTATCCTCAAAGAATCGCAAAAAGGAAATTATGTGCAGGCAATGCCCGGCTATGCAGCAAAGGCCATAAAGAAACTTGGGCCTGGTATAAATGACGTAAATGGAAATGCGTCCTTTGTTTTTGCAAAAGAATTAGAGCAGGTTACTAACGCATTAGT
>JBBSJI010000279.1:0-1325 GCA_038257425.1 Chitinophagales bacterium | reverse complement strand
TTACCAGACCTAAACTATAACTAAGATGGAAGTTAAGCCATTTGTCGGACAGCCGGTTTTATCTCAAATATTAAATTGTATTCCTACTGCAACTATTACAAGGTGCTGTCGTAAAAACCAATCCAACCGCTATTATAAAAAGCTACCAGTCCGTGTACACCTGATAACCCTACTGTATGGGGTACTCAGCTACTGCAATGGGCTACGTGAGTTATGTGAAGGCATGTTGGGTTGTGAAGGCAAGCTTGCGCATCTGGGTATGGATAAGGCCCCTGCCCGCAGTACCTTGTCGGATGCCAATGCCCATCGCAGCTATTTGTTTTTTGAGACGCTGTACTTTGAGTTGCTCTCCCAGTATCATAGTTTTATCTCGGACAGCCGGTTAAAAGGCTTAAGTATCCGTAATTTAAAAATTATCGATAGCAGTACCATCCGTTTATTTAGCGATATTTTACGTGGCGTAGGCCGCAATACAAAGGATGGGAGCCGCAAAAAGGGCGGTATTAAAGTACATACCATGATGGATGCTTTTAGTGGTGTAGCGGAGTTTATTCGCATGACCGAGGCCAGGGTGCACGACCGTAGATTCCTTTACCACCTAACCTTACCAGCAAATAGCTTTATTGTTTTCGATAAAGCATACAACCTTTACAGCCAATTTGCAAAATGGACAACTCAGAAAATCTGGTTTGTTACCCGAATGAAAGACAATGCCCTGTATCATGTAACCAAAGTAATTACAGACAATACCAAAAAGAAAAATGCAAAAGGGATTTTAAAGGAACAATACATTACAATAGGATACAAAAACACTAATAGCGAAGTATTGCGATTAAAGCTGCGCAGAATAACTTTTAAAGCAGAAGATGGCAAAGTATATGTTTTCATCACCAACAATTTTACATTGCCTGCAACACAAGTTGCCACCATTTATAAATACAGGTGGATGATAGAATTGCTGTTCAAACAAATCAAACAGAATTTTCCCTTGCGCTATTTTTGGGGCGATAGTGAAAATGCTATCAAGACACAGGTGTACTGCGTATTAATAGCACAATTACTAATGGTAGTTATCAGAAAGAAAGCAGCTACCAAAAAATCATTTGCCAACATGATAACCCTTATTCGACTGCATTTAATGAGCTATGTGGACTTAATGGAATTTATAAAAGATACTTACAAGGCCTGGAGAAAAACACACAATGCGCCTAACGCATTTATCACATAAAATCACCTATGCCAACTCCCCCCAATTTTAAAACGAGATCTTTTTCCTCTCAAAGCGTTACCAGGCAGGGGATGTAGCTGTTTTTGTGCTATTTTTA
>JBBSJI010000278.1:0-1331 GCA_038257425.1 Chitinophagales bacterium | reverse complement strand
TGAGAATGCTCAGCGCTAATTCTAACCTGCTGATTTAATAACTTATCTTAATGATTTGAAACAAAGTACCTGGCATATTCATATAAAAGGGCAAGTACAGGGTGTTGGATTTCGTCCATTCATTTATCAGCTTGCACAAAATTTTAAATTAAATGGGTGGGTAAATAATACCGGTGATGGTGTACACATCGGGTTAAATGCAGATGAAAAAGTAGCAATGGATTTTTATGATGAACTGATTTCTAATTCACCGAAATTATCTCATATTACATCACATAGCATTAAAGAAATTTCACAGGTTGATTATAAAATTTTTGAAATTATTAAAAGCAGTGATGAAGAAAAACCCCTTCTTCTTATTTCTCCTGATTTTGCGATGTGCATAGATTGCCGTATAGAAATTTCAGACAAGACCAACCGCCGTTATAATTATGCATTTACCACTTGTACACAATGCGGCCCCCGGTATTCTATAATTAAACAATTACCATACGATCGTGAAAATACAGCAATGGAGGTTTTTAAAATGTGCAGCCAATGTAATGAAGAATATAATGATCCAACAAAGCGCCGGCACTTTTCACAAACGAATTCATGCGCTGATTGTGGTGTTAAAATGAAATTGCTTGATGACAAACAAACTGTTATTGAGGAAGATCAGCGTAAAATCATTAAAACAATTTGCGACCTGTGGAATGATGGAAAGATAGTTGCCATTAAAGGAATTGGCGGATACCAACTTACCTGTGATGCTTCAAATAAAAAAACGATTAAGGAATTACGATTAAGAAAACACCGTCCTGCAAAACCCTTTGCATTAATGTTTCCGGGTATAGATCATTTACAAGACGAAGCAGAAATTAATGAACAGGAAAAAAAAGAGTTGGAAAGCGACGCTGCTCCCATTATTTTATTACAATTAAAAGAAAATACAAACACTAAGCTTGCATTACATGAGATTGCTCCAAAACTTTCAAAGATAGGAGCGATGCTTCCTTACACGCCATTGTATGAATTATTACTGCAACAGTTTAAGAAACCAATTGTTGCAACCAGCGGAAACCTAAGTAATGCCCCAATAATTTATGAAGATGATGTTGCGTTTCATGAATTAAGTACGATTGCTGATTATATCCTGGTGAATGATCGTGAAATTATTGCACCGCAGGATGATAGTGTTGTGCAATACTCCCGATTTTTTAAACAAAGAATTGTGTTAAGGCGTGCCAGCCGTTTTGCACCTTTTTACCTGAATAAGAAATTATCACTTACTGATGAAACAATATTGGCTACCGGTGCAATGATGAAGAGCAGTTTTACACTTTTGCATA
>JBBSJI010000277.1:0-1341 GCA_038257425.1 Chitinophagales bacterium | reverse complement strand
CAGATCTTCAATAGGTTTGGCAGCTTCCAGTGTAGCAAATTTCGGTTTCTGTCTGGGCCCATATTCCATGGTTTTTAGGTTCAGGGTAAGTATCTCTTTTTCGCCTGCGGCAGAAGTTGTTTTTTTAAAAAAGCCCTGTCCAGTTTTATCTCCCAGCCAGTTATTTTCTACCATTTTATTTAACCATACCGGGATATTAAATTGTTCTTTAGCTTCATCATCAGGACAATTATCTGCAACACCGTTGGCTACTTTCACAAGCGTATCAATACCCACTACATCTGCAGTGCGGAAAGTAGCCGACTTTGGACGGCCAACAACCGGACCTGTCAATGCATCAATTTCATCAACTGATAATTGTAGTTTTTCCATCGCATTCATAATGGCCATCATCCCAAAAACACCAACCCGGTTTGCAATGAAGGCAGGAGTATCCTTGCATAACACAGTTGTTTTACCCAGTGTTAGATCGCCATAATGCATTAAGAAATCTACAATAGCAGGATCGGTATGCGGAGTTGGAATTATTTCAAGCAAACGTAAATACCGGGGCGGATTAAAAAAGTGTGTTCCACAAAAATGTTTTTTAAAATCATCGCTGCGGCCTTCTGTCATCATATGAATAGGAATGCCAGAGGTATTGGAGGTAATTAAAGTGCCCGGCTTGCGATATTTTTCAACATCAGTAAAAACAAGTTGTTTTATATCCAGTCTTTCAACGACTACTTCAATCACCCAATCAAAATCAGCAATATCCTTCATATTGTCTGTAAAGTTTCCTGTAGTAATTCTCTTCACTACATCTTTTGTATAAACAGGAGACGGATTAGATTTTAAAGCAGCAGCAAGTGCATCGTTAACTATTTTGTTTCGCTGCGATAACTCTCCCCCTTCGGGGTTCCCGGCAGGGAAAGAACGTAGTTCGGAGGGGGCCATATCCAGCAATAATACCTGTAAACCTACTCCTGCAAAATGACAGGCAATGCGGCTGCCCATTACCCCGCTACCTAAAACAGCTACTTTTTTTATGATTCTTTTTGACATAACCTGAGATTAGTTAGTTAAACAACTATTTGCAAGGTCGAAATTAAGACATTCCGGTATAAGGTTAAAATAAAAGAGAAAATAGGATTTACCAGGATATAAATAAAAAGCTGCTGTAAAATTTACAGCAGCTTTTTAGCTATCTAATGTTTTTAAAACTAATCAACAAAGAACTCAACCAGACTATTGCTGATATATCCCCATTTACCCGCTGAGTTTTTTACCATAACATATTCTCCACCCTTTACAGGTTTTAATTCAGCAAACCTTGCTTCTAAAACAGCACTGTTTGGAAAT
>JBBSJI010000276.1:0-1359 GCA_038257425.1 Chitinophagales bacterium | reverse complement strand
TGGGCTGGATTGCTATGGAAAAAACAAATAAATATTTAGCCTTTTTTATGCTGCTATTGATTGGTTATCCACATATGGTTGTTGTTTATTGACAACTGCCACTACTCTTAGCACTAACTTATTTCTGATAGCATTTAGTACCAGCATTCCATTTTTACCTTCAGCTTTTTTTCTATCGAAGTACTGTTTAAATTCAGGATAATATTTTATGGCAGTGAGGGCACATAGGTGCAGCATTTTTTTGAGATCCTTATTGGCCATTTTATGCACCCTATTGCGGCCCTTTATACTAATGCCACTGCTGTGCTCAAAAGGAACTACGCCGGCATAACTTGCCAGTTGTTTGCCCGTAACTTTTGCAGCAAAATTATTGGTGCAGCAAATAATGTACACCGCTGTTAAATGTCCGATACCTGGCACTGATTTTATTAGCATGTAATTTTTGTAAATCGAGGGATCTTCCTGAATAATTTTTTCTATCAGGCTTTCTATTAATACAATACTTTTTTTGATTCCTTCAATGGCAGCTTTATGCGCTTTCTCCAGTGTTGCCAAGAGCAGTTTGTCGTTACCGCATTGCAACTCTTTAAGATAATTTTTTGTGCTGTGCAACTGGGTTACCAACCTAGTGCGGGAACTCATCAGGTCTTTTAGTTTCATGAACACAGGATTTAGTGCCGGCGTGGCTTTTAGCTCATCGCATTGTTTGCAACAATACTGGCACAACCGAACAGAGTCAATTACATCGCTCTTGCCACGAGTTATTCCAAGACTCCATTTAATGTGTGCGGCATTACCAATGTGAATGGGTAGATTGTATTTGCTGCAAAAGCTCCATAATGCACGGTGATAGACACCCGTGTTTTCAATAACGAGCAAACTATCTGCATCCAATGTTACCTTAGCTGCCTTTAACCAGGCTTTAAAAGATTTTAGACCGCCAGTATTGTTATCAAACCGTTCGGTAATGATGGGTTGTTTTACATGATCTGTTACTACCATGAGCGATACATCGAACCAGGGTTTAGATACGTCAATACCCAGGAAGTTTTTTCTGGTAAATTGTTTCATTTTTTATGTTTTAAATTTGAAAATAATCTAACCATTTTACCCCATCGTCTTAGTCCTTAATAATGGGTATTTAGCCCTAATTGCTATAGAGACACTAAGGGAAAAAACCGGCAGTGGATTGTATCCAGCCATGGGTCGTAAACCCGGACGTTCAAATAATGCGCCACTGCCGGTGGTTAGGTTTATTCACAATTTAATGTGCATTGTAAAAGAAAAAAAGTAACAAAAAAAGAAAAGTAGTAATAGTAATAATATCTTTAAATAACTAAAAAGGCAAAGCTAAAGGAC
>JBBSJI010000275.1:0-1392 GCA_038257425.1 Chitinophagales bacterium | reverse complement strand
AATGAACTGTATGTTACTGTGTGGGGAATCAAGCAAAAAGTTTTGGCGTCCTCCAGCAATACTTTCTTTATTAAGGGAAGTTTTATAGAATATGAATTTTTGGAAAGCGATGGGGGGAAAATCAGCAGTATTATTTATAAAAATCGTGGTGAGAAATTAGTAGGTATAAAGCAATAACATTTGTTGCTATTTGGCTCTGATAATGCGGATATAAATAATGATAACATCTGTGAATAATCTAGATTTTCTTTCTCAGGAGCAAAGGCAAAAATATTTTATAAAAATGCCGATTTTTTTTTAAGAAATAAAAATTTAATCATACAATGAAAAAACAATTAACCTTTCTGCTCATTTTATTTATTGGCCTAAATGTTTATGGGCAGGACACGAGTATAGTAGAAACAAAAATGCTTTTAGCCCCTTCTTTACAAAACAACAAAGGCGGCGAAGACCCTAACCGCAGACTTACTATTTACCTGCCTCCAGGTTACGAAAAATCTAATAAGCGGTATCCCGTTATTTATTTTCTGCATGGCTTTGCCACAGATGACAAAGATATAATGGAGTGGATGGGCTTCAAAAGCCTGATGGATTCTGCTATCAAAGCCGGTCAGCTTCAATCAACCATACTGGTGCTTCCTAATAGCATGACAAAATACTTCGGTAGTTTTTATACTAATTCTTCTGTGGCTGGCAACTGGGCTGATTTTATCGGAAAGGATGTAGTGGAATACATAGATAAAAATTATCGCACCATTGCCAATCGTAACAGCCGTGGTTTAGCCGGGCATTCGATGGGTGGCACCGGAGCGTTAAAAATGGCGATGTTATTTGCAGATCAATTCAGCGCTGTCTATGCTATGAGCCCCGGTGCTTTACATTTCTCTGAAGATTTCCGGTTGTCTCATCCTGCATTTAAAAGAGTTTTTGAACAAAATAGTATGGACTCATTGCGCAATGCTGCACCCTATTATGATTTTGAAAAATTTCCCTTTTACGAAATGATTTATTCCAGCATGGCACGGATGTATTCCCCCAATGTAAAGGAAAAACTCTTACAGGCCGACCAACCGATAAAATATGTAAATGGTAAAATGGTTGTGAATGCTTATGTACTTAAAAAATGGGAGGCCAATTTCCCAATCAACATTGTAGAAGATAATATACCTGCATTGAAAAGCTTAACGGCCTTAAAAATAGACTGGGGGCGAAATGAACAATTTAAACACGTTCCCAGAACCAGCCTGGAGTTGAGTAAAAAACTGGAAGCATTTGGCATCATACATTTTGCGGAAGAATACATTGGTGATCATGTAAATATGCTGGATGGGTATGAAGGAAGGATATTTACAGAAGTGTTACCGTTTTTTGAAAGATATTTAAAATAAATTT
>JBBSJI010000274.1:0-1415 GCA_038257425.1 Chitinophagales bacterium | reverse complement strand
ATGATGTTGTTGAAACTTGCAGTAATGTGTGCATCTCCGTAGCTGTCAACTTTTACTACTCTTTTTTTTGAGGCTGCTTTTGCGCCTTGTGCTTTTGCCATAATGTAATCTAGATAGGTAATCTTTTAAAAATGTATCCCGCACAAGGCGAGACTGAACCAACCCTCCTGCCGACTTCCCTGACGATCTGGTATTGTTTCAAATTAATGAAGTCTTGCTAACAGCTATTAGCTAATGGCTGTTAGCTATTAGTTTTACTTAGTTACTTTCTTTTTACCAGCAACCGTCTTACGCTTACCCTTCCTTTGACGGCTGTTGGTACGTGTACGTTGTCCACGAACAGGTAATCCTTTACGGTGACGTAAACCACGGTAACAGGCAATATCCAGTAAACGCTTAATGTTCATCTGCGTTTCGCTGCGTAAAGCACCTTCGGTTTTAAACTCGTTATTGATAACGTTACGGATGGCGGTTTGCTCATCATCGTTCCACTCATTAACTTTTTTACTGTGTTCAATACTTGCCTTGTCTAAAATGTAACGGGCAGTTGAACGGCCAATTCCGTAGATATATGTAAGGCCAACTTCCCCTCTTTTGTTTTTTGGTAAATCTATACCGGCAATACGAGCCATAGAATTTTTTAATTTTTAATTTTTAATTTTTAATTCCGGTTATCCCTGCTTTTGCTTAAAGCGGGGATTCTTTTTGTTGATCACATACAGCCTGCCTTTTCTTCTTACGATCTTGCAATCTGCACTGCGCTTTTTAATTGAAGCTCTAACCTTCATGGTTGTTAATTTTATTATTTATTGATTAATTCCTGTTTTATTTATACCTGAAAATGATCCTGCCCCTGGTTAAGTCATATGGGCTCATTTCCACACCCACTTTATCGCCCGGTAAAATACGGATATAGTGCATCCTCATTTTACCTGAAATAGTGGCTAAAATCTCGTGATCATTCTCCAATTTAACCTTAAACATAGCATTGCTCAACGCTTCAATTATTACTCCATCCTGTTTAATAAGTGCCTGTTTAGCCATAATTTTTGGAGCGCAAAGATAGGAGTAATAATTTAATTAACAGCAAAAAAGGGATTGAATTACCAACAATTCATGGATTTTTCCACAAAAACCAAGGTTTTAAGTACTTAATTATTGGATAGAAGCACAAAATGCCGGTATTTTCCTAAAACAGGGCTGAAAATATTAAAAAAGTGAAGTTGTCATTTTTCCATCATTCCCAATAAATTATAAAAAAAGACCTCCATGTAAATAGGGAGGTCTTTTTAAAAGTCGATCGTTCCTTTTTAATCAAAAGATCCCTCATTAAGGTGCACTTTTGTCATATCGTAAAAATGATTCTGTAACTGGTGTACATTAATAGGATGTAAGACCTGGCGATGTTCATCCCT
>JBBSJI010000273.1:0-1421 GCA_038257425.1 Chitinophagales bacterium | reverse complement strand
GTTTTTTAGCTACTAGTTTCTTTACCGACACTATATGGAAACGTACAGATGAATTGTACAATTTTAAAAATATGAACCCTGATGTGCATGTGCTGGTTCGTATTGATGAAAGTTCTTATGAAGGTGGCACCAATGGTTCTTATCATCCTTTTAGCTGGTACCATGCATATGATGGTGGCCGGGCTTTTTATACTGCAATGGGCCACACAGACGAAACATACAGCGACAGCAATTTTATACAACATTTGCTGGGTGGAATAAAGTATGCAATGAAAAAGAAATAATATTTAGATAAGCCGCCGCCTGGAGTTGCGGTTACAATGTTTGTTATTGGCCATAGGAAAGGATTGTTCAGTAAGTACAAGGTGGCAGTAGTAACCACATTTTTCCTTCTCAAATAGGAGAAGGTGCCGCAGGCGGATGATGCCGGAGAAAGAGAATGTGTATCAGATAAAGCGTTTTAAAGATATATAAGAATTACCTCGTAGCGGTTGAGGTGCATGCATTGCATCGGGCCGGACTGCAGTTTGGCAGGTTTCGCAGAAAGAAACCTGGTTAGATGTTTTGTGCTGCGAAAACCCCGCTGGGAAAGGAAATAATGCAGAAGTTTGCTCTTTTTATAACGGATGTATTTATTTGATGGGGAGGCTATTTCAAAAAACTCTCCTTGCACCCCATAGTATCGGGCCACCCCATAGTAAATTAGAGTTTCATTTTAAGGAAATATTTCTCTACCCTTGCATTGGTAAATTGCAAATGAATGGAAGCACTATTCGATATTGTATTTATGAAGGAAGCCTTTAACTTTCTTGAAACTCTTGACAGAAAACATTACTAAAAAATTCTTTACAGTATCCGTAAGGCACAAACAGAATACGACCCTGAACTTTTTAAGAAAATTAATGACGAAGTTTGGGAGTTCAGAACACTTTATCAAGGCCTACAGTATCGGCTAGTTGCTTTTTTAAACAAGACAAATACTGCCAATACATTGGTTGTTTCAACATACGGTTTTGTAAAGAAACGGAGTAAAGTACCCGATAATGAAATACTAAAAGCCATACAGCAAAGGGCTAAATATTTCGATGACAAAGAAAAACTTAAAAAGAAAAAGAAATGAAAACATACACTTTAAATCAAGTTCAAGATAAACTTATTGGCAAAGCAGGGACACCTGGCCGTGAAAAATTCGAGTACGAATTACAAATGGACTTAATCGGCAAAGCTATCAAGCAGACAAGACAAGAAAGAAATATGACACAAGAGGAATTAGGCAAACTTATAGGTGTACAAAAAGCCCAAATTTCCAGGCTTGAAAGTAATGCCAGCAATGCGACTATTGACACTTTGATGAGGGTTTTTTCTGCATTAAAAGCAAAAGTCAAACTTCAAGTAGAACTTCCAAATTTAAACGTCAGCGT
>JBBSJI010000272.1:0-1430 GCA_038257425.1 Chitinophagales bacterium | reverse complement strand
TGCCCATGTTGTAACCATTCACCTGTGATTGATGGCCCCTTCTTATAGTTACACTGCCTAAGTTTTGAGAAGAAGAGATTATTGCACCCAGGTTTGCCGGGTTTACGCTAACTGGATTATTGAGTGTAGTGCTGAATAATACCTGCCCTCCGTTACTGCCAATGATGCGGCTGGCTTCCTGTTCGCCATTTAATAAACCTGTTGTACCCAGGTCGGCATTATAATTATTTAAATTAAGAAAGCCTGCAGTAAAACTGATTCTTTGGGTAATGCCAATCATTCTTTGCAACAAAACAGAACTGCCACTTGATTTATTGATCTCCATTTCGTAAAATTGAATGGGCTGTGTACCACTGATGGCAGAAGATGTATTACCGGTAAAAGAAACAATACCTGTTCCCGGTGTAAAAAGTCCATTGTTTGCCAGGTCAATATTTTGCAAGCTGAGCTGGGCATTGCCCGACATATACAATTCTGCACCGGGGGTTATCACCAACTGTGCCTTCAGTTGAAAACTGGCAAAAAGAAAACCGGCAATAATGATCTTTTTCATGTGCATATATTTTGAATCTTAAAAAAAAATATTCCAAATTGTTGAACCTGCTTTCGATAATGCATATATCGCCTTGGGCTGAGATGCACTGAGGTTATTAAATAGCGTAACATGGGCTATATTTTTAAAATTGTAAACCAATTTATTTCTGAAACTTTTCTTTTAAAAAAGCCAGTTCTTTTTGTTGCATTTTTATCATTTTGTTTTATTTTTTTAATCTCTGCTTTTAATCCCATTCCCAACTGTTCTTTTATTTTTTGAACATCGGATTTTACACTGTTGTTCTCCGATTTCAGATTGCTTACTTCTGCCTTCAGATTATTGTTCTCTGATTTCAATTTGTCTATTGCCGACTGTTGGTTGTCTATTATCTTCTGCTGCTCCTGCATTGCTTTTGTGAGCATAGTCGTTATCTGCCCGTAAGAGATGCTCTATTTAAAAAACTACGCAAACAACACTCGGGTCGCCACCTGTTCTGTAAAAAGCCCCAACTGTAAGTCCGCCTGCTATGGCTGCTGCATTGTTGGCATATACCGGAATTCCGACAACCTGCAATTTGCTTGTAGGCGCTGCTGTTCCGATGCCTACATTGCCGGTGTTTGTTATGCGCATTCTTTCATTGCCTCCCGTAAACCATGTGAACAGAAGTCCTGTAGAATTAATTGACTGGCTGTTGCTGATATTTAAATCATTGGTTTGGTCGCCCTCCAGAGTATTAGTTCTTATTGTTCCTGCTACATGTAGTTTTTGTGCGGGTGTAAGTGTTCCGATGCCTACATTACCACCACTTAATATTGTTAAGCGATTTGCATTGTTGGTAAATAGGTTCAATGTATGCGCTGATACAGTTCCGAATTGTGCCCCGGCAACAGTGTTA
>JBBSJI010000271.1:0-1433 GCA_038257425.1 Chitinophagales bacterium | reverse complement strand
TGTCTTGTCCTAAAATAGGTTTACACAAAATACGTGTAAATGTATATATCAAATGAGTTTGTAAGAAAGGCTTATTACAGTCTTGAATTAAAACATCAGATCTGCAAAGATCACATTGAAAATGGCCTTCGTTTAAGAGATTGTGTAAAAAAGTATAATCTTAGTTGCCATTCATTAGTTCATGACTGGCTTCGGCAATTAGGATATGTTGCCGGTGACAACAGAAGAACAAGAAGTGCGTATATTGGCATTGAAAATTATACAACATTGTCTAGTAAACAAAAAAAAACGACACCTCTAACTCCAGAGCAGCAAGAAATTGATTTGCTTAAAAGAGCGCTTGAGGATTCAAAGCTGCAAGCCGAAGGGTACCGCAGAATGATAGAAATTGCTGAGGCTGAACTTAAGATCTCGATTAGAAAAAAGCTCAATACCAAGTAATCCACGAATTAAAATGCAAGTACATAAAACTAGGTCTGTCACGTATTTGCAGGTTATTTGGTATCACACGCCAGGCATATTATCAACATAGTTGGGAAGCGGAATGCATGCAAACGTCCGACTTGCTTATAATAAAGAAAGTCACTGAAATACGAAAAGATCACAAAGTAATCGGCACGAGAAAATTGCATGATTTACTGTACCCCTTTATGATGGATCACTCTATCAAGATGGGTAGAGATGCTTTGTTTGATCTGCTGGCTGCAAACCGAATGCTGGTAAGAAAAAGAAAGCGTAAGATACAAACTACTTATTCTAATCACTGGCTTCGTAAATATCCAAACCTTATCAGGGAATATATACCAAAAGGTATTAATCAGCTATGGGTTAGCGATATTACTTATTGGAAAATAAAAACAGGCGAGCACTTGTACATTAGTCTCATCACAGATGCATACTCCAGGAAAATAGTTGGGTACAATGTAGCAGAGACGATGGAAGCTATCAAAAGCGTGGAAGCGCTGCAAATGGCCCTTGCAGCCCTTGATGGGGCTGCCGGTCCATTGCAGCTCACACATCACAGTGACAGAGGGATACAGTATTGTAGTGGCAAATATGTAAAGCTATTGCAGGATAATGAAATCAAGATCAGTATGACGGAAAATGGAGATCCGCTGGAGAATGCGATAGCAGAAAGGATAAATGGAATACTTAAAGAGGAATATCTAAACCATTACCAAACCTACACTCTAAAAGAAGCAAAAGTGCAATTGCAAAAAGTAATAACACTCTACAATGAAGCCAGGCCACACATGAGTATAAGCAACCTAACCCCGAACCAGGTTCATAAAAACGAGAATGTAAACCTTAAAAGATTATGGAAAAACTATTATAAAAAGGACAACAACATAGAAAGAAAAAATGAAAACTTATCTTGTCAACCTATAACAGGATTTATTATTTAACCTGTAAACTTTTTTCAGGACGAGTCA
>JBBSJI010000270.1:0-1446 GCA_038257425.1 Chitinophagales bacterium | reverse complement strand
GGTAGATTTTCAACAACTGAGTTATACTGAATATGCTGCTGCAATTAATTTTTCAACTAAACAACAAAGAAAAGAATGGCAGGCCGAGCCGGTGAGCGACTGGATATGGCAATCGTATGCACATGCACAAAAAATTTATGGCGATGTAAAAGCAGATGATAAATTGAGTTACGATTACAACTTTAAATATATAGGCATTGTAAACCAGCAGCTGTTAAAAGGGGGTGTTCATTTGGCAGGGTTGCTTAACGACATTTTCAGGTAATTTTTTCACGCAAAGGCGCAAAGAAAGTAAGGCGCAAAGCGAGGGGGAGGACTTAAGAACCAGATTATTTTAAGAGAAAAAGGGATTAATAGATCTAGTAGCCTCTTACATTTTTACCTTCCATATAATTCATAAATGCTTTGTTGCAAACCCTGTTACCACCTGGTGTAGGGTAGTTACCAGTAAAATACCAATCGCCGGTATTGGTGGGGCATGCTTCATGTAAGGATTCTATTGTCTGGTAGATAACACTTACCGGAATTTTGATATCAGCTGCGGTTATCAATTGGGCAATTTTAGCGGAGATATCTTCAGGTGTAAAAGGTTTATACAATTCTCTTACTACATTTTGGGTATGTAACTGATTGTTGCGCTGTAATGTTTTGCATTTGTCGAGCATGATATCCAGCATATCCTGCCTGCCGGTTTCCTGTAATAATTCAATTGCAGCCCTGAAAGCAATAAAGTCACCCATCTTGCTCATATCAATACCATAGCAATCGGGGTAACGTATTTGCGGAGCCGATGAAACAATGATAATCTTTTTGGGTTCAAGTCTGGAAAGCATCCGGATGATACTCTCTTTTAAAGTGGTGCCCCGTACAATGCTGTCATCAATTACAACCAGGGTATCCAGTTTTTTTCTTACAGTACCATAAGTGATATCATACACGTGCTGTACCATTTCATTACGGCTGCTGTCTTCGGTAATAAAGGTGCGGAGTTTTACATCCTTAATGGCTATCTTTTCAATCCTTATTCTCCGGTTCACCATTTCAGATAGTTTCTCTTCATCAAAATCTTTGTTCCAGCTTAAGATACGATCGATCTTGATTTTATTCAGGTAATCCTCGGCTCCTTTTATCAAACCATAAAAAGCAGTCTCGGCTGTATTGGGGATAAAAGAAAAGATAGTATTCTTCAGATCGTAATCAATTGCTTTTAAAACAGTATCACTCAACAGGTATCCCAAAGCATTTCTTTCGCGGTAAATCTTTTCATCACTGCCCCGGCTGAAATATATCCGCTCAAAGCTGCATGCTTTTCTTTCTTTAGGTTCTACAATTTGTTCTAATGAATAACTGCCATCTGCTTTTACAACCAGCGCATGGCCGGGCATCAGTTCCTGTACTTCATTTTCTTCCAGGTGAAATGCAGTGCGTATGGCAGCTCTTTCGCTG
>JBBSJI010000269.1:0-1446 GCA_038257425.1 Chitinophagales bacterium | reverse complement strand
TATCTGTGGTTTTTGAAAAGCAAACTTGGTAAACTTGTTATAATTACCGCTTAGTATTTCACTTTTCAATTCGTCATCCAGTTCTGTGCTCCAGTTTTGAGCCAGGTAATTAACATAGCCATCGGTTAGCCATTTAGGAAGATCTAACAGTGCCTGGTTACCGGCAATTTCACCAATATCATCACCAAACAAACGGTTCTCCGTTAATATTTGTGCAATGCCTTTGCGAACCTGAAGTCGTAGTTTCTGGTGATCGGCTTCAAAGTAAACCACCATTTTATTATTTACCAGTTTGGTGCCGCCATTATTCTGCCAGTCTATACCCAGGCCGATATTACTTTGCTGCATATCTGCATACTCATTGTATAAAATAATGTTGGCCCTTCTTTGTAAACTGTATTCGGCAGCGCCTTCCATTTGAGGTAATTCTTTCTCTGCACTCTGTGCTATAAATTTGGCCAGCTCTTCACCGTTCTGGTAATAATAAACATTAAAATTTTTGGTTTGATAATAGAACCATTTGAATTTTTTGAACTGAACCCTGTTCTTTCCAAATTCCACAGCATTTACCTGCGCCGAAGCAAAATAAGTACTGATCAAAATGAAAAAGGAAATTAGAGATATTCTGCTGAACTTTGCCATACTTAAAGTTGATATTAAGCTTTAAAATTACTTTATTCGGGTTAATCGTTAAAAAACAATTTCGCAGCCATAATGTTAAAAATAAAATCCTTTGTTTTCAGTCCTATACAGGAAAATACGTATTTACTCTATAATGAGTTTAATGAATGTCTGATCATTGACCCCGGTTGTTATTTCCCCGAAGAACAGGATGAGCTAAAGGCTTTTATTACACAGAGCGCATTAAAGCCATGGATGCTGCTTAACACACATTGCCACCTCGATCATGTGTTTGGTAACAAATACGTTGCCGAAACCTATAACCTAACACTTCAGCTGCACCAAAAAGAGAAAAAACTGCTTGATTATGCCCCCACATCCGGTTTAATGTACAATATGCCTTTTGATAATTATGTTGGCGATTACATTTACCTGGTGCAGGGTGATGTAGTGAAATTGGGGAATGATGAGTTACAGGTGATTGAAGCTCCCGGTCATTCCCCAGGCCATATTTGTTTTTACTGTGCCAAACAAAATTTTATCATCAGCGGCGATGTTTTATTTAATCGTAGCATTGGCCGTACAGATCTGCCGGGAGGCAATCATCAAACCCTGTTGAAAAACATCCGGGAAAAACTTTTTGTACTGCCCGATGAAACGAAGGTTTACAGCGGCCATGGCCCCGAAACGAATATTGGAGATGAGAAAAAATACAATCCTTTCTTAAACTGATTGACATAATTCTATTAAAACGCCGTTTGTGCCTTTGGGATGCAGGAAACAAACCAGTTTATTATCGGCTCCAGGCTTTGGTTCTTCACCTAG
>JBBSJI010000268.1:0-1459 GCA_038257425.1 Chitinophagales bacterium | reverse complement strand
TCATTGTCTTTCCAATAACTTCTTTTTTTGAGCCTCGTATTCTTCTTTGGTTAAAGCCCCGGCTTTGTACAGGTCGAATAGTTTTTTGATCTCGTCAGCTACCAGTATTTTTTTTATGTCGGCAGGTGCTTTTTCTTTTTGGCTTTCAGTTGGCACAGGCTGTTTCCTGATATCTGCTGTAGCAGTAAGTATGCGGCTGTTTGCTTCGGGCAGGGTTAATTCAGCAGCTAAGCCGTCAAAACCTGTTGATGCTTTTTCAAAATCCATGGTAAAATCTACTGGTATTTTTTTACCATCTTTAAGTGTTGCAGTACCGCTGATGCGGATATTATAATTATCGTTGCCGGAATATTTAAAGTTCTTTACTTTATCAACCAATAAGGTACTGTGCTGTAAAATATAGGTGTCCGTTCTTGCCATACCGGAATGGAACTTCAGAAATTTAAAGTAACCCGCAGCCGATGTGCCACCTGCAAACTGTAGGTTCTGTCCCTTATATATTTTATAGCCCCCCGATGTGTACAGGGTATCATTTTCAAAACGGGGTATATTGTTTTGTGCTGATGATAATAATGGGGAAAGCAGCAGGAGGAATAATAATTTCTTCATGCTATAAAGAAACGAATTTTTATTTAAAGAAAAGATTGGGCAACTATCCAAGAATTAAAATCCAAACTTATAGAAGAGCATCCTTACTCCATAACTATTATTCTCATATTTTTCAAACAATAAGACGATACGTGGAAGATTAGATTCAAAACCCTTTTCTTTTTTTATGGCAAAGGTTACTACGCTTTCAACATTTTTAGAAATGTTCATATCCCAGTCAGATTTTTCTGATGAATAAACAAACTCAGATCCCAGTGCTGCCGCTATCCGGTCAAATATCGTATTGTATGTTTTAACAGCCTCTGCCCGGTTTGTACCCTGATAAAACCCGCAGCTGCAATTCTTTGCTCCCATGCTCATACCGCCTTCAGTTACACTGCAGCTTTTGGCACCCTCCGGTACAGGAGTTATTTCGTACCAGGTTGCCCCGGAACTAAACACACCGCTTTCTGTTTCATGTTTTTTCCCTTTTACGTTCCTGAAATCATTATTAATGTCGGCATAAATAGTGCGCAGGGAATTTGCAAAGCCAGTATTTTCTGCTTTTGTAGCAATGCTGGAATAACGTGTTGCTTTTCCACCATTGATCCTTAACAGCAGCTTATGCTTTTGTGAGGTTTTATCTACAAATGTGAACATTTGGAGGATAGGGGATTCATACCCGTTTTTAAAAAGCTGCCCAATATTTACAGATATGGTCCCATTCTTATCAACCTGTGCATCATAATAATACTCCGGGAAGCAGACCCTGAGCTGCTCAATAAATTTTGTACCTGTTATATTTACTTCATTCTTGTCTGAAAAACTTCCCAGGTTAATCTCGCAGGACGCTTCAATTGAAAGATGCATG
>JBBSJI010000267.1:0-1461 GCA_038257425.1 Chitinophagales bacterium | reverse complement strand
CCTGCCCACTTTGTACGCTCCTGCCTACCCCAGGTATTATAAAAAATATAGGGTTTGCGGCTTTCGGATTGAGCACTTAAATAATTTAATACAAAACTTCTATATTTCGATGCCATTTCATTTACATCGCCTTTTACTGCAGCCAACTCCAACCAGATGGTTTCGTACGGATGTGTGGCATCAAGCCGCTGATTATGCAGGTAATTGCCTTTGCAGGCAGCAACCGTAACATCATGATTTTTCTTCAATTGAAATTCAATAAACTTATCAGGATATTGTGATCCATGTTCGTAAGCCATCAACATGGTTTGCTTGTCATTTCCCGAAACAAGAATAGGTCCCATAACACTTTCTTCGTTGTCAAAATAGCGTTCCTCCACCGGTGTTTCTGATATATGGTTGGCATGCACCTTTTCATCAAAATCGGATAAGCGAATTTCTGTTGCAATCGCATTTGCAGCATACGAAGCAGTAAAATATTTCAGGTTATCTTTTCCACCCTTCTTTGTGAGGAAGTGCGATTTGTTGGATTGCAACATATACTTGAAGCGTACAACAGGATTGGTGGCTGCCCATCTGAATGTGATGAGTAATTTCAAAGAAGTGTCGGCTAAAACGGTTCCAATAAAAGTTTGTTCTGTAGTACCATTGCTTAACTTTTTAGAGGCTGTTGGTTTAAATTCATCAACGCTACATTCAATTGTTTTATTATCAATTTCAAATACCGGGGCTTTTATAAAAATAGGGCCTTGAGTATGATTTAAAACGTACGACCACAAGTACTCACGATCTTTTGTGAAATTAATTTTAAGCAACTCTGTTGATATAAGTGGCTTGTCATTTTGAGCATTTACTGTCAAGCACGTAGCGATAACAATTAAAACAATAAGCACTGTTTTGTTGGTATTTATTTTGAGAAATCGGTAGACCATTTTTTCCTTATTTGACTGTTATAAAAAGCTTTTAAAAATTGATTAGATTTTAATACAAATATGATGGTTCGTTATTATTTGCATTGCTGATGTTTATAGGTACTTTACTTCAGTTTATTTAACAATACCGCCGCAGCTATTTAAAATGAGATGAAAACGTGCCAAATTCGTCTCGAGCTAAATTTATCATCAGCCAATTTTATATATTGGCGGGCGCTTATAGAATCTTTAACCAGATATTTTTATACTGTACTATCATAGGCGGGCCTACATGTACCTGCACGCCGATGAACCCTTTCATTTTCCGGTTTTTTGCATCGTTGTCTGTTACATCACTCATCAGTACTCCGTTGATGTAGTGTTGCAGGTGGTTGCCCTTTACTACTATATGGTATTCATTCCAGTCATCATTTTTGATAAACGATTTTAAGGAATCTGCGTTGCCAGTTGGTTGCAGCATTTCCTTGTGTGTCCATACATTTGATTGAATGTATTTATCAATCACTTTACTTTTGTTATCATCCATTGG
>JBBSJI010000266.1:0-1464 GCA_038257425.1 Chitinophagales bacterium | reverse complement strand
TGCAATGCGTAACTCCGGCTGGGCAAGGTCTTCAACCGAAGGCATACTGCTGCGTTCAAGTATCAGCATGTATTGTCCTTTACTGTCGAAGCTTACTCCGGGTGTTGGCTTTGCCATTACCAGGTCGTAAATTTCTTTTGGCGGGTTTTGGTATTCAACGGCATCCTGTGCAAATAAAAAGTTGCAAATAAAAAGCAATAGAATTGATAAGAGCTTTCTCATTTTTTTTGGTTTTACCTCACCCTCAATCCCTCTCCTGAAAGAGAGGGAGACCGGGCAGTTGTTTATAAATCAATATTTGTAATTGAGCCAGTCCGAACGTTGTTCATCCGGGCGGGCATTTCATCTATTTTTCTTTATTCAATAGCAAAGGTTAGTTTGAAATTCCAACCCGGTGTTGCACATATTCATTCTTTTCTACCTCATTAAGCATGAACATAGACAGGTCTCCTGCATTGATCTTATTATTATTGGGTTCAGGAAGATAGTCAGCTTTTGTTGCGTAATGCCCGGTTGGCCCCTCGTTGATAATATTGGGCGGGCATACAAAGGTCCAGTCGAGCCCGCTTTCTTTTAATGTTTCGTATGCTTTTTTATGCTCCAGGCCTACTGGTAAATATTCTGCAGGGTAATCATCCTGATCTAACAATAATGAATTCTCATTCGCAGAATCCTGTGGATCTGCATTTAAAACACCCATTCCGCCAATGGCAATGATCCTTTTAACGCCTGCCTTTTGCATTTGCTTAATGATATTCTTCATGCCGAGGGTACGTGTCTTGTCGGTGCCATCCATAGAGCCGCCAATGGCAGAGATCACTGCATCGCATCCTTTGATGGCATTGTATACTTCGCCTTCATCAAATAAAGCACCCTGCACCAGTTGTAAATTTTCTGTTTGCAAATAATCTGTAGTGTACACATTTCTTCCAAAAGCCTTTACATGATGATCCTTAAATAAGGCCTGTTGTACAAGTTGTTTGCCCACCATCCCGGTGGCCCCAAATATGATAAGATTCATTTGTTTTAAATTTTTATGAAGTTAGTTAATTCGGCCTTAGCACGTCGCCAAACTCGTCTTTCTTTTTATTAATAACAGCCTTTGCAAAGGGGCAGAGCGGTAATATTTTAATATGATTGACCCTGGCATATTCAACAGCAGTTTTTACCAGCTGGTAACCGATATTTTTCCCTCTAAGTTCATCAGCAACTTCGGTATGATCAATGATCATCAAATCGGTCCCGGTCATAGAATAGGTCATTTGGGCGGGTGTTTTACCGTTTTCTTCCATATAAAAGGAACCCTTACTGCCATCCCGTTTCTGTTCTATCAGCATTGTGTAAAATTTTAGCGAATTACAAAATAAGTTTTTTTGGTAAGTAATTTGTTTTCATATTTGCAATAACAATGAAAATAATAAATACAAATAACAATAGCTGGTGGTGGAACATATTCAAATGATG
>JBBSJI010000265.1:0-1470 GCA_038257425.1 Chitinophagales bacterium | reverse complement strand
TGAAAATCCTTTAGGACTGATTCTCTATTTTCATGGCAATAGCCGCAGCATTAAAGGATGGGCCAAATATGCTAAAGATTTTTACAGATATAAATATGATGTGGTGCTTGTTGATTACAGAGGCTTTGGCAAAAGTACCGGCAAGCGTAATGAAAAGGACATGCTTAATGATATGCAGTTTGTTTACAAAACACTGGCAGATCAATATCTGGAGAATCACATGATCGTTTATGGACGCAGCATGGGCAGTGGTTTTGCAGCTAAAGTGGCCAGTGATAATAAACCACGTTACCTGATTCTGGATGCACCTTATTTCAGTTTTAAAAAAGCTGTGGAAAGATTTTTGCCAATGCTGCCTGTGAGGCTGGTATTGCGTTTTCACATGCGTACCGATAAATGGATCACTAAAGTAAATTGCCATACTTACATCCTGCATGGCACAAAGGATTGGTTATTGCCCATCAGTAATGCTGAAAAATTACAAGCCCTCAATCCCCGTAAAATAACTTTGATCCGCATTCCCGGCGGTGGGCACAATAACCTGCCTTCCTTTCCGGATTACCATAATTTTATAAGGGATATTTTGCAATACTAACAAGTTGTTAATCCGTTAAATCGTTAATCCGTCATACCAATTAACCAATTAACGGATTAACCAATAAACCTACCTTTGCCCTTCATGAACCGAAAAATAATTATCCGCTGGCTTAAGATCATCATCATAATATATAGCAGCATTGGTATCAGCTTATATTACCTGCAGGAAAGTTTTCTCTTTCATCCTGAAAAATTCTCAGATGCTTATGTATACCGGTTTAAGGTTCCCTTTGAGGAAGTAAATATTCCTTTCAATAAAACCGATACCGTAAATATGATCAAATTCTTTCCACAGGATTCATTAAGGAAAGGAGTGGTTGTTTATTTTCATGGCAATAAAGAGAATATTGAGCGCTACGCAAAATTTGCAGATATATTCACCAAACATGGTTACGAGGTATGGATGGAAGATTATCCCGGTTTTGGTAAAAGTACAGGCAAAAGAACCGAGAAAAAATTATATGTGCATGCATTGCAGATACAGAAAATGGCAGCTTCCAAATTTGGTAATGACAGTATCATTATTTTTGGTAAATCCTTCGGAACGGGTATTGCAGGCTATGTTGCAGCCGAAACCAATAACCAACGGTTGATACTGGAAACACCTTATTACAGTATTCCTTCCTTGTTTGCTGCATACGCTCCAATATACCCTACAGGCAGAATGAGTACTTATAAAATGCCTTTGTACAGTTACCTGGATGATGTAAAATGCCCCATCACTATTTTTCATGGAGATGATGATGGCGTGATACCTTACCGCAATGCTGCAAGATTAAAAAAGCATTTAAAGCCAACTGATGAATTTATTACAATAGAGAAGGGAACACACCATAACCTGAATGATTTTGATGTTTTAAAAAAAAAACTCGA
>JBBSJI010000264.1:0-1473 GCA_038257425.1 Chitinophagales bacterium | reverse complement strand
GCCATAAAAAAATTAATGGGGTTGCAACCAAAAACAGTAACGCTGGTTCTGGACGATAATAAAACACAGGAAATACCAGTGAGCCAGGTTAAAGCAGGATTTGTGTTGCTGGTAAAACCCGGCGAAAAAATTCCGGTTGACGGAGTACTAACAAGCGGTGAATCTTTTGTTGATGAAAGTATGATAACCGGTGAACCTATGCCGGTTGAAAAAAAGAAAGACGAAAAAGTTTTTGCCGGTACCATTAACCAAAAAGGAAGTTTCAGGTTTAAAGCGGAGAAAGTTGGAGCTGAAACGCTATTGTCACAGATCATTAAAATGGTACAGGAAGCACAGGGCAGCAAGGCACCGGTACAGAAACTGGTTGATAAGATCGCTGGCATTTTTGTTCCGGTGGTGATCGGCATTTCAATACTTACTTTTATTTTATGGATGGTACTTGGCGGTGAAAATGCTTTTACACATGCGCTGTTAACTGCTGTCACAGTGCTGGTAATAGCCTGTCCTTGTGCACTAGGCCTGGCAACACCTACTGCTATTATGGTTGGTGTGGGTAAAGGAGCTGAAAACAATATTTTAATTAAAGATGCTGAAAGCCTTGAGTTGGCACATAAAGTAAATGCAATCATTCTCGATAAAACAGGCACCATCACCGAAGGGAAACCTGCTGTTGATGAAATGATATTTATGGAAGGCGTTAAGCAGGATGATTTGAAATCGATCCTGCTGGCGATTGAGTTACAATCGGAACATCCATTGGCGGAAGCCGTCGTTAATTACCTTGATAAGGAAGATGTGAAAGCAGCTAACCTTAATAGTATTGAAAGTTTGACCGGGCAAGGTGTATCGGCTGTTTATAAGGGCAGGCAATACCTTGTGGGCAATGCAAAACTGATGATGGAAAGAGGGATTGTTTTAGATAAAGACCTTCTTGTAAATATTGCCCGGCTCCAACAACAGGCGAGAACGGTTATTACTTTTACAGATGAAAATAAAGTTGTGGCAATTATTTCCATAGCCGATAAGATAAAAACAACATCAAAAGCGGCAATAAATAATTTACAGGAGCAGGGTATAGAGGTGTATATGCTTACTGGCGATAATAAACAAACTGCGGCAGCTATTGCTAAAGAAGCAGGTATAAAACATTTTACCGCAGAAGTGATGCCCGCTGATAAAGCCGCATTTGTAAAGGAATTACAGCAACAGGGAAAGATTGTGGCAATGGTCGGAGATGGCATCAACGATAGCCATGCACTTGCACAAGCTGATGTTAGTATTGCCATGGGCAGAGGAAGTGATATAGCGATGGATGTGGCCAAGATGACACTCATCACTTCGGACCTCAACAGCATTCCAAAAGCCTTAAAGCTTTCCCGTAAAACAGTGCGCACGGTCAAGCAGAATTTATTCTGGGCATTTATTTATAACCTGGTGGGAATTCCAATTGCTGCAGGAATATTATATCCATTC
>JBBSJI010000263.1:0-1500 GCA_038257425.1 Chitinophagales bacterium | reverse complement strand
TGGCATTTCAACAGTAAACTCTTTGCATACTTCATTGCTGATGGCAACCCTGTCAATATTAAAGAACTGTGCACAGATGGTATAATTGCCGTCTTTCAGATCTGCACATCCGGTTATTGACCCTGTTAATTCATTCGCATTAAATGTTCGGGTGGTAAAATTATCTACCTGCAAACCTCCAGCAGAATTATTGCTGCATACTATAGCACCATTAGCTCTTATCTGTATTATAAGCCTGATACCATTTACCCGTACTGTAGGCGGCAGCTGCGCAACCAGCAACAATGATCCAGGCACATTGGCCCAGTTATCAATGGATGCAGGCAGTTGATTTTTTACAGTAAAGTTTACGATCTTGATCTGTTGTATCTGGCTGAAGGCGGAGGCGCCGCACAGTATCAACAGTAAAAGCAGTTTAATTTTTTTCATACTCAGCGTTTTTTACAGGCCTTGCAAGAGCCTTTTATTACTGATACAAAAATGAAAAGAAGAAAACCGGGATTTTACGAAATTGTAGAAGCGGGGGAAATGATTGTATAAGTGTGGCCTCTCCCGGAGAGGGGACTGGAAGATTAATGCAAAAGATTATCGTTCTGCAAAAAAATAATTTTTATCTGATATCATTGATGAAAAAAGTACTACTGATGATGTGGAAGTGAAAATCTTTGGAATTAGAAACTGTACCGCTCCCTCTCTTCGGGAGAGGGAGAATGGAGGGTGAGGCCCGTCCTCTATACCTTCCTCTTTATCCATTTTTCAAACCTGGCTAAGAACTCTTCCTTTCTGCGTGAAGCAACGGGCAATTCTTTTCCATTTTCCAGTACCACATCGCCACCACTACCTTTTATATATTCCCTGATAAAAGAAAGATTGATGATGTATTTATCATGAATGCGGGTGAAGCAGGCTTCGGGTAATAGTTTTTCATACTCACCTAACTGGCGGCTTACCATAATTTTTTTATCTCCCCCTAAATAAAAATTAGTGTAGTTGCCACTGCTTTCACAATATAAGATGTCGGCAAGCTTTACAAAGATCAAACCATTGCTGGTAGAAAGCGGTATCTTATCGGGCGCCGCCTGTTTGGTATTTTGTTCTAATAGTGAGAAGAGGTTTTTATTGATGTTCTTTTCTTCGATACGCTTTACAGCAGTACTTACCGCAGCCACCAGTTTATCTGATTTAATTGGTTTGGTTATATAGCCGGTTGCATTGTGTTCAAAAGCTTCTACTGCATAATGACTGTAAGCGGTAACAAAAATAGTTTCAAACTTTACCGGCTCCAGTTTTTTTAAAAGATCAAATCCATTTAAATGCGGCATTTCAACATCTAAAAAAACAAGCTGTGGCTGCAGCTCATCTATCAATAATAATCCTTTCTTTGCTTCTGTATCGGTAGCAAGTATATTAATACAAGGACAATACATTTCAAGCATGTTTTGCAACAGCTTAATATTCTTTGCTTCGTCATCTATGATTATACAGTTGATCATTTAAAGT
>JBBSJI010000262.1:0-1504 GCA_038257425.1 Chitinophagales bacterium | reverse complement strand
TGATTTGATGATTTGGTGATTTGATAATGATAGAAACTTCCCAATTCTTAATTTCTAATTCCCAATTCCTAATTACTGCTTTTGCCGGCAAGCAAATATAAAGCCGCCATCCTAACCGCTACCCCATTTTCCACCTGCTGTAAAATGATAGATTGGTTACCGTCTGCAACATCGCTGTCGATCTCCACGCCCCGGTTAATGGGACCCGGGTGCATAATTACTATTTCTTTCTTTAAACTTTCAAGTAATTTTTTGCTTATTCCATAAGCCAGGTTATATTCTCTTAATGATGAAAACAGTACCTGGTTCTGTCTTTCTAACTGGATACGCAGCACATTGGCCACATCACACCATTCCAACGCTTTTTTAATATTGTATTCAACCTTTACCTGCAGCGCCTGTTCAATATGTTTGGGAATAAGTGTTGGCGGGCCCGCCACCATTACCTCGGCCCCCATTTTATTTAAAAGATAAATATTGCTGAGCGCTACTCTTGAGTGCATGATATCGCCCACCAAAACCACTTTCTTTCCTTCCAGTGTTCCCAATCTTTCCTGTATGGATAAGGCATCCAATAATGCCTGTGTTGGGTGCTCATTGATACCGTCGCCTGCATTAATAATTGCTGCAGGAATATGTTTCGCTAAAAAATGCGGTGCACCGCTGGCACTATGTCTCATCACCACCATATCCACTTTCATGCTTAAAATATTGTTCACGGTATCCAGGAGTGTTTCGCCTTTTGATACGGAAGATGCCGATGCTGAGAAATTGATGGTATCTGCTCCAAGCCTTTTCTCTGCAAGTTCAAAAGATATTCTTGTTCGGGTAGAATTTTCGTAAAACAAATTAACGATAGTTACATCACGCAGAGAGGGAACCTTCTTTACGGGTCGTTGTAATACTTCTTTAAACTGTGTGGCCGTTGATAAAATGAGGGAAATATCTGCTGATGTAAGGTCTTTAATGCCCAATAGATGTTTGGTAGATAGTTGCATTAAGGAGCGAAGTTAGGGTAAAAATCAAAATTCAAAAGTAAAAATTAAAAAATAGCCCTTAAGTTCAGCAACACTTTTGATTTTTGACTTTTGAATTTTTACTTTTCATTTTTGCCTTAATATAAAACCACCGCCTCTTTATCCCACTCCACTTTTACTTTTTGGGAAATTACCGAATCAATTGCTTTGCCGCAATAGTCAGGCTGAATAGGTAATTCACGGTTGAATCTCCTGTCGACCAATACACATAATTCTACTTTTTTTGGCCTCCCAAAATCCTGTATGGCATCCAGTGCGGCACGTATGGTACGGCCGGTATATAAAACATCATCGATCAGAACCACTTTTTTACCTTCAATGGAAAAAGGGATATCAGTTGTGTTGGCAACATGCAGTTCATCTCTTACATCATCGCGGTAAAAAGTAATATCGAGTAACCCGTATTGAAGTTTTTCACCGGGGCATAGTTCTTTGATACATGCCATGATCTTTGAACCTACCTGCAC
>JBBSJI010000261.1:0-1508 GCA_038257425.1 Chitinophagales bacterium | reverse complement strand
GGAATGTGGCTGTCTTTTTCAACAGTTTGTAAATATAGTTTAGTGTTTCGAAATTTGCAATTGAATCGAAGCGGAAGTGAGCTCTGCTGAGGAGCAACTCACCAGGAATAGATTCGCCCGACGAAATACAGTCATGAGCAGGTGTCTTGTACATCTGCTCATTGTATTTTTGAGGGGCTATGCCTGTAAAAAACCTATGCTGCATATTGTAATGGAGTTTTGTTTTTTAAAGATTCGTGCGGTCTTTCACCATTATATTCAGCTATAAATTCGGCAGCTTTTTCATTAGCCTGTTCTAAAGTTTGAAAAATTTCAGCATCAAATAATTCTTCTCTTGCCGTTCGGTTAAACCGTTCTATGAAGCAATTTTCCTGTGGTTTACCTTTTCTAATCGGCACCCGGTTTATGTGATTATTCTTTAACCAAAGCTGAAATTTTTTCGATATAAATTCAGGTCCGTTATCCGTTCTTATTGAACCCGGCTTCCCATGTGCTTCTATAGCCCTTTTGAGCATCTCTATTACACGACTGGCTGGCATAGAGTAATTAATAAACATGCCTTTACAAATCCTGTTGTAAGGATCAATGATATTCAAAGATCGAATGGTGCGGCCATTTGCAAGCGAATCATGCATAAAATCTATAGCCCATTCCACGTTTTCCTTTAGCGGAATAAAAGCGGGATTTGCCGGGTTTTGTGCTCTCTTCTTTGTGGGTTTTGTATATAGTGCATAACCTTCCTGCTCATACACTCTCCTTATTTTGCTGCTCCCCAGCTCCGGGTGCTTCTGCTGTATCATGGCTATCACTTTCTTGCGACCACGCTTCTTTGTACCAATCACTTTTCTGATTGCTTCACTAATGGGTTTATCTTTCTGAGGCATTTTTTTAATATAATATTTTGTGTACCTGGAGCAACTAAATAATTTACAGGCCCGGGAATGTGATATGCGATACTGCGCTTCAGCATAGCAAGCACATTGCTCCCTTTCCACGGGCCTTACCACTTTTTTGAATTGACATCCTTTAAAATTTGATTGTCTAAAGTCAGGTCTGCTACAGCACGCTTCAAACGACTGTTTTCCTGCTCCAACGCACGCAGGCGGACGATCTCCTGGGAGGTCATTCCATTGTACTTGTTTTTCCAGTTGTGGAAAGTCGCATCGGTAATACCATGCTTGCGGCAAATGTCTGCTACTTTTGCACCGGTATCCTGTTCTTTAAGGATAACCAGGATCTGTTCTTCTGTGAATCTTGACTTTTTCATTGTGTTGTGTTTAAAATTTAAATTAAAAAATCTATTTTAAAATTGTTCGAAAAAATCAGCCACTTACCCTCCCAAAAAGATACAATTATGAAAAAAATAATTTTCCTTTTCGCTGCATTTTGTTTTGTCTTGTCTGTCAGCAGTTGTAATAACGCTAAAAAGACCATGGTAGAAAACCCGGCGATTGATGGTACCTGGGAATTGGTTTTTATTGACTCTGCGCCAAAACCTTTGGCAGAAT
>JBBSJI010000260.1:0-1528 GCA_038257425.1 Chitinophagales bacterium | reverse complement strand
TAATAAGTTAGTAGTAGTAGTGAAGATGATCGAAAAAGTAATCAGCAGAAAGATGTAATCGGTAACCAACAATGCTCAGTTTTTGGCAATTAAGAATGCTCAGTTTTCGGCAACAGGAGTGCTCAACTGCTGGGCAAAGAAAGGGGATTAGTTTGAGGTTTCAAAAATGGTTTTACGATTGTTTAATCGATAGCTTTTTCCGGATAGGTTTATTACTTCACAACGGAACAGCAGCCTATCTAAAAGCGCTGTAGCCAAAACTTCATCATCAAGCATCTTAGCCCAATCGGTAGGCATTTTATTGGTGGTTATGATGAAAGATGTGTTCTCATAGAGTTGATTAATAAAGTTAAAGAAGTTCACTGCCTGATTCTTCTCCACGGGAAAAAGCATGATATCATCGATAACTATCAAATTGGCTTTTGATAGCTTCTTATATTCGTTTAATGCAGTTCGGGTTACTTCTTTTAATTTAAGCATGTTTATAATGTCTTCCATGGTTCGGAAGTAAGCTTTATAACCTTTCTGTAAGGCATCTGCACAAATGCCCCCTGCCAAGAATGTTTTGCCAGTGCCTGAAGGACCCATGAGCATAATATTATAAATCTGATCGAGCCAATTAAGGTCTCGCAGTTTATTAAACTGACTTCTGGATAACCCATTTTCAACAGCATGGTTATATGCATTAAGATCGCTGTTGAGCGGAAGTTGTGCAGCTTTTAAACGTCTTTTAAATTCGTTTTGCTGGCGGTGGGTAGACTCCGCTTCAAACAATTTAACAGTGAACTCCAGAAAGCTAATAGCATGTGTTTCTGCCTCAGCAATGAGCTGGTCAATGCTGGCGCTTATTCCGGTGATTTTAAATTGTTGACAATACTGTTTGACCTGTTGTGTTTTTTCCATTGTAAATAAAAGTTGATTGTAAATTTTAAAGTTTGAATTGTTGAGACGCTTAACGCGCCAGACTTTATCCATCTGTTTGAAGATAAAGTGTAGTTGGACTTGTATCATCCCGATAAAACTCACCCCGCAGCTTGTGTTTTTACATTGTAGTAAAGTGTAGTGTATGCGGGATGACTTTTACCGGGACGACAATTCAGCGCGATGATTTTTCTATGATTGCTTGATAATCTTCAATAGCACTTTTTTCAGGCTCCATAGTAGCATGCTGCAGATGCGTTCCAGACAGGGGATTTAATGGTCTCACTTTATCCATAACTGTAGATGATCTTTGTTGTTGGGTTATGATAGCGTTAAAGTCTACAGCACTGGCGATGTTATTGAGTAAACAGTATGCGATGGTCTTGGTGATAACAACCGGATCAGTTTTTTCAATAGTTTGCCGGATGAGCAGCAATTGATCACGGACATAGCGGGGCTTAGCTGCTTTGATAATGGTAAACCAGTCTATAGCTTGTTGTGGGTCTTGGGTTAAGGAAGACACCTGTGCAATCATTTCTGCAATAGCAGCTGATTTATCTCTCTTGTGATCGGTGTTAACAATTTTAACGCCTTTGCCTGATGCCAT
>JBBSJI010000259.1:0-1535 GCA_038257425.1 Chitinophagales bacterium | reverse complement strand
TGTAACCGGATCACCCCGGCAGGCATCCTATTGGAAAATTACACATAAAAAATCATTTAAAAACCATTTATTATGAACGCTGAAATCTTAATTCCCATTAGCATGTTCCTTTGCACTTTTGGAATCATGTATGTTTTTTTTACTACCCGCCACAAGGAAAGGCTGTCGATGATCGATAAGGGTTATGACCCGGCCCTTTTCCAGACTAAAAAAGCAACTCAGAGCAATGCTACCATGCGATTCGGGATGTTCTTTGTAGGCATTGCACTCGGCATCCTTATGGGCAATATCCTCACCGAAACCACATCACTGGATGAGGAAGTGGCCTATTTTTCAATGATATTTCTCTTTGGAGGAGTCAGCCTGATTCTTTATTACATGATTATTGAACGAAAACAGCAGTTGAATAAATAAACAGTGACCATTAGGTTACCAGGGAAAGGTGGAATCACTTTCCCTTTTTTGCGTTCCATTGGGTGCAGTGCTCGGGGGGTTAATTATGTAAGGGTTTTTCAGCATAGTTTAAAGCCATCAGCTACTTTTGCAAAAACGCCTCGTATGTTAAAAGGAATTTCGTCGATTGCCTTACTCATTATTGCCAATGTATTTATGACCGTTGCCTGGTACGGACATCTGCAGTATTATAAAATTCCCTGGCTGGCTAAACTGGGTGTGGTGGGAGTGATACTCCTAAGCTGGGGTATAGCGCTTTTCGAATATTTTTTCCAGGTACCGGCAAACCGCATCGGGTACAGTGGCAACGGTGGTCCTTTTAATTTATTCCAGTTAAAAATGATCCAGGAAGTGGTGTCACTTACTGTGTTTGTAATTTTCGCCGTACTGGTTTTTAAAACCGACAAACTCGCATGGAATCATTTAGTAGGATTTGCACTGGTAGTACTGGCTGTGTTTTTTGTTTTTAAAAAGTGGTAAAGAAATATTTATTCCTTTGCACTGAAGTTTCGGCTTCAATTCTCTACACATAACTCAAATAAATTCCGGAATTTTTATATCTTTAACTGGCAAAGAAAGGCATGATTACTTGAAAAGCAATATGTGGTTCACCGGATGCTTACGAATTAGAATAGAATTTTGAAAATATCCTTCAGAGCAAGTAATATTATTTCAAAATTAATATCTCAAAAATGAAATTGCAGAACTTATGTAAATTATTAGTTGTTTTTTTGTTTTGTGTTTTATATACCAATGCTCAACAAAATAATGTCTGGTGTTTTGGAGACAGCGCAGGACTTAATTTTAATAATTTAAATAATATCCCTTCTCCTTTTAAGGCAAGTATCAGAACTCGGGGCAGTTGTGTTTCTATTTGTAATAATGATTCTAATCTAATGTTTTATGCGTATACAGCCGGATTAATTGTCGGACCTACGACTTTATAATAAACGACATATATAATTGCGGATAGAATAAAAACATTTTGTATCTTTGAATAAAAATTAAAGGTATGAAAAAGTTAATCATCAATGAACCTAAAAAAATAGAACGTCAAATTGACAAGTTGATTAGTAGTGATC
>JBBSJI010000258.1:0-1587 GCA_038257425.1 Chitinophagales bacterium | reverse complement strand
TTCACAGGGTTCATCACAGCGATACCAGCATGGATTCCTCTACTTATTTCAGAGGCCATCCTATTGAAATCTTTTTATGGTTTGGCGTTGGCAATATTGTGGCCGCAGGTATTTTCGGTCTTGACCTGGTGTCACTGGGATTATATTTTTTGGTTTCTTTGCCCTTCTTTTTCCTGGAACATGTCAACCTTAAATTTCCTACATGGATTGATAAAACATTGGGATTGGTATTTACAACACCCAACCTGCACAAAGTGCATCATGAGCAGGATCAACATTACACCGATTCAAACTTCTCTGACATTTTCATCCTATGGGACCGGATTTTCGGTACATATAAAACAAAACCTGTTGAGCAAATTAAATTGGGATTGAAGGAATTTGATGAAGAAAAAAAGCAAAACTTCTGGTATTTGATGAAAAGCCCTTTTATCAACGTAAAACGAATTGGTTCTGATGAATTGAAGAATAAAGAGCAGCACCAGGAAAATTTTATTAATTTAAAATAAACGAATGAAAAAAAATATTCTTCTGTTTGCTACCATTTTTATTTCAATCGTATTGGTTGCACAAGAGCATTCAACAAAAGAACAAATGGCAGTACAACAACCCGTTATCAAACTTTTTGATGCTTTATCCAACCGGGATTCACTCAGCCTGAAAGCCCATTGCACAGCAGATATTACATTGTACGAATATGGCGAGATATGGAATATAGATACACTTATTATGAAGGCCATAACACAGAACCAATCAGCCAATTTTAAACGTACCAATAATTTTGAGTTCATCAATACCATAGCAGATAAAACTACAGCATGGATTACTTATCGCCTTCAATCAGTAATATTAAAAGATGGCAAACAAGTTACCGTACAATGGCTGGAAACAGTAGCTTTAGTTAAAGAGAAAAAACAGTGGAAGGTAAAACACCTGCATTCAACACTTATCAAACGAAGTTAAAAAACAAACAATGAAAAAGATTGCCCTTATCGGTTCATTCATGCTAATGCAAATTTCAATGCATTCGCAAAAACCCCGTGCAAGAGATATCGGTATTCCCTTCGATGGAACAACCGGAAAGTTCAATGCCATTACTGATGTAAAAGGTGTAGAAGTTGGATACAGCACCATCATTTCTGGTACAGGAAAAAACATAAGAGGTAAAGGCCCGGTACGTACCGGTGTTACGGCCATTTTACCAAGAGGAAGAAATAATAATCCTGTTTATGGTAACTGGTATTCGCTCAATGGCAATGGTGAAATGACGGGTACAACTTGGATAACTGAATCGGGATTTTTAGAAGGCCCCATCATGATAACCAATACCAACAGTGTGGGTGTGGTAAGAGATGCAGTTTTAAAATGGTTTGTAAAAACAGGATGGTACAAAGAAGATTTCTGGTATACTTATCCTGTGGTAGCAGAAACTTATGATGGTTTTTTAAATGACATCTATGGTTTTCATGTAAAAGAAAGTAATGCCTGGGAAGCATTGGACAGTGCAAAATCAGGTTTATTAAAAGAAGGAAATGTGGGTGGTGGTACAGGCAGCCGGTGTTTAGGTTTTAAAGGCGGGTCAGGCAG
>JBBSJI010000257.1:0-1612 GCA_038257425.1 Chitinophagales bacterium | reverse complement strand
AGTTAACAAAGGGTTTTGTTCAAGCGGGGCACGACGTTGTATCAATGGGCTGCAAATCTCTACTGTACTTCATCTGGGCTGGACGTTCTTTGTTCAACTTTTATTTGTAAACTTGTACTTTAAATCATTATTGGGCTTCAGTTCCGGGCTGGACGGAATACTATTTCCCCGCCAGCACAAAGCCCCTGCCGTTGGCTGTAATGCTCATCATCTTTGCGTTTGGGTTTTGGGGTTGGACTTCTTAGCGTAGGGGCTTGATTACTATGACTCTGCCAAATGTTTTTTTGCTATTTATTTCTTAGTTATGCACATGCTGCCTGGTACTTGTTCTCATAAAGTTTTTGTTGATTAACGACAGCTGCTACCCGTAGCAGCATTTTATTTTTGATAGCGTTTAATGCTTGCAGATGTTTTTTTCCTTCGCTCATTTTTCTTTCATAATAGTCCTTAAATTCCGGGTATGTATTGATGGCTGACAATGCACCCATAGTGAGTATTGACTTTAGCTCTTTGTTGGCCATAAAATGTACCCGGCTTCTTCCTTTTACACTTGTGCCGCTTTGATGTTCATGGGGCACTACACCGGCATAATTTGCCAACTGCTTACCGGTTACTTTTATGGCAAAATTATTGGTGCAGCAAATGATAAAGATGGCTGTTATTTTTCCAATGCCTGGTACCGAGAGCATTAATTTATAGTTTGTAAAAACGGCATCATCCTTTTGTACCAGGCGAAGCATTTCGGACTCAATTAGTTTAATAGATGTTTTAAGGCCATCAAGAGCGGCTTTATTAAGTTTTTCTAAAAGCTGTTGGGTAGCTTTATCGTTACTTATTTTTAGTTCACCAAGAGTTTGTTTAATAGCATTTTTCTGCCGCAACAATTTGCTTCTGTTGCTCAATAAATCTTTCAGGGTGACAAGGGCCTTATTCAGGCCAGTTGTGGGTTTTATGTCTTCATGATTCTTGTAAGCATAGTCACATAAACGCATGCTGTCCACCTTATCATTCTTACTCCTGGCTATACCGAAGCTCCATTTTAGATCTGCTGCATTACCAATAAATACAGGCAATAAATTGGTGGTACAAAAATTCCAGATAGGGCGGTGATAAATTCCGGTATTTTCTATGACCAGCAGGCTGTTCTCATCAAAACTTACCTGGTGGTCAGTTAACCACTTTTTGAAATCTTTTAGGCCACCGGTGTTGTTATCGAACTTGGAAATAATTATGGGCTGTTTACGGCCACTGATAACCGCAATAAGCGACACATCAAAACTAAGTTTGCTTACATCAATACCAAGATAATTCTTTTGCATAAATTAGATTTTATAACATGAACAATAAACGTAACCATTTTGCCCCATCGTTCTAGTCCTTAATAGTGGGTAATACCCTAATTACTATATGAACACTAAGGGAAAAAACGGCAGCAGATTTCATCAAGCCATGGGTAATTAACCCTCACGTTGTAAAAATGAGCTGCTGCCGCTGGTTATGTTTTATCCACACAAAAATGTGGATTGTAAAAGAAAAAAAGAAGCAAAAAAAGAAAAGGTAGTAATAGTAGTATATTTATTCATAAATCTACAATGCAAACCTAAAGGACGTT
>JBBSJI010000256.1:0-1624 GCA_038257425.1 Chitinophagales bacterium | reverse complement strand
TTTCCTGTGTTTTATTATCGTCCAGAACCAGCGTTACTGTTTTTGGTTGCAACCCCATTAATTTTTTTATGGCAGATGATGTATTTGATTTTGCTTTTTCTTCCAACATCTTACCCAAAGAAATGAAAGCAATAACTACTGCTGCTGCTTCAAAATAAACATGTGCATGTAATCCACGCTGGTGCCAGAATTCGGGATAGAAAGTATTGAATGCACTGAAGAGCCATGCAATACCGGTACTCAATGCCACCAGCGTATCCATATTGGCTTTACGATGTCTTGCCTGCTTAAATGCATTCACGAAAAAACTACGGCCAAAATAAAAAACCACCGGTGTAGCCAATGCCATCATAATATAATTGCCGTACGGCATATCCATAAAAAACATACCTATAATTACAACCGGCAGCGACAGTATGGACGACCAGATGGTACGATGCTTAACAGCAGCGTATTGCTTTTCCTGAGCAGCTTCTTTTATTTCCTGCTGGTTTTCTTTTTCTATTAACAGGTCGTAGCCAATGGAACGAACTGTATCCTGAAACATCTCCGGCGTTGCAATCAACGGATTGAATTCAACCCAGGCTTCTGCATTGGCAAAGTTTACGCCGGCATCTTTAACCCCATCTATCGATTTGATCATAGACTCCACACTTATAGCACAGGCCGCACAGGTCATTTCCAATACCGGATAAATTTCTTTTTTGTATACAGACTTAGTTGCTTCTTTTTTCGCTGTTGTATTTATAACTGTTGACATAAAATTATTTTTCACAAAGTTATTTCAGCATTACGGCGGAATTGTTATACAATGAAGGGAATAATGTATAAAATTTTTCAGTTACCGAACTGCAGCGATGATTTGAATTTTTCCGGCCTGTAGGGATTTAAAATAAGAAGGATTAAAACCAGTAAATGTTTTAAACTGGCGAGAAAGATGTGCCACACTACTGAAGCCAAGACGAAATGCAATATCGGCAAGTGTTTGCGGAGTATAAACCAGATACTCTTTTATTTTTTCTATCCGGAAATCTATAATGTATTTTTCGATAGTCTTTTGTTCACGGATTGAAAATACAGAGCTGATGTTATCATAATCCCGTTGCAGTTTTTCTGAAATGTAAGTTGAAAAACGAAATGGCTCCGGAAAATCAAAATCGCCTCCATAAATTACAGCAACCAGTTGTTTAACATCTGTTACCAGCCTGGCTCTTTTATCTTCGAGCAAACTAAATCCAAAGGGTTTTAGTTGTTCTCCTATTAAATTCAAATCGGTAATTTCTGTACCGCCCGAAAGTGTTACCTCTCCAAGGCTGATGTCATCCAGTTGCAAACCAATGCTTTCAAGTTCATGCTTCACAGTTGAAATACAACGGTAACAAACCATTCCTTTTATATAAATTTTTTGCATAGCTTTTTATTTAGCAATACAAAGTTTATATTCCATATTTAAAACCCAGTTACAGAATTTGGGGAATGATGTATAAGATTTTTAGATTTTATCGAGTGGCTTTCTATTATTTTCCTTCAGTTGTTTGAACTGTGAAGGCGTAAGGCCCGTTACTTTTTTAAATTGCTGCGACAGGTGTTGAACACTGCTGTATCCTAACTGGTAGGATATTTC
>JBBSJI010000255.1:0-1668 GCA_038257425.1 Chitinophagales bacterium | reverse complement strand
TCCTATGTACCTAAGTCCTGTGAGTAAAGTTTTATATAGTCTTATTTATAAATTTCTTTTGAAAGAGAAAGATTCAAAAATTGATTTGAACCCTTCCCCTTCTCAAGATTTTTTTTCGTTTCATAAATGTATAAAGTTTTTTTTAAAAAATCAACACACCCAGCATCCTATGAGTAGTCTAATTGTGTGGCAGCTTAGTCCCGATAACGATCGGGAGTGGCTGCCTATCAGCTACAGTTCTCTGTTTTGATTGTTTGATTTTCTTCGCTTAGCCCTGCTTATGGCGGGGGTGGCGAAAGAACAGGCGCTACAGTCTTGGCAAAGAAAATACTCCGCTTTTTGATTATGTACACGATAACAACTTTTGTTTAGTAGTCTGCCTGTCATTTTATTTTTATGGTATGTTGGTGAATAATATTTTTTAAAAGAGAACCCTGCTACAGACTTGCCGAAGTAAATTTTTACACCGAATGTTTAGTAGTCAGGATTCCCTCATTTATTTTACAATTCCAAATTCATAAGGTTGTTGGTTCATCAAAACAAACCGGATCCTGTTTAGTAATTTTCTGGCGATTTTTATGATGACTATTTTGCAATCTTTACGTTTTATTTGTTCCTGGAAATAAAGTGTCATAGCAGGATCTGTACGTTTTGCCGTCCAGGCACTTTCTACTAAATCACTGCGGAGCTGCCGGTGTTTTCTGACGGTAAGGCTAAGTTTGTTTTCCGACTGGCCACTGCTATGCTCCATGGGCAATAAGCCCACAAAACTATTGAGGTGATAAAAAGTTTCAAAACGCCTTACATCTCCAATCTCTACAAGGATACTTGCAGCTGTCAAAGGCCCGATACCAGGTATGGTTCTCAACAAATAATAATTGATTTTGTAACGCTGCTCCCGCATCATTTTTCTAATCTCATTACTTATCGCTAAAAGTTCTTTGCGTAAATATTCCATTTGCATGATCATAAAATCAAGTGCCCGCCGTCGGCTCTGCTGTGTGCAATCAACAGCTTTTAACCAATTGATAAAATTATGGCTCCAGCTCGCATTGTCATATTGTTCCGGAATATCAATACCACTAAATGCAAGTGTACCTTTTATGCGGTTTTTGCAGCGAGTAAGATCTTTCCATATTCTTTTGCGGTGGCGGAAAAATACACGATCCGCTTCCTGCTGTTCGTCCGGGATATGTATACCACGCAACACGCCGCTCTGCAATCGTAAACCTAAGTTGCGGGCATCCCTGGCATCTGTTTTTTGCAAAGAGTCCTTCTGCGATTTTGGTATATCTGCCGGGTTTACCACCAGGCATTCTATACCAAGTGAGGCAAGTTGTCTTTGGATCCAAAAGCCAAATTTTCCCGCTTCATATACTGCTTTGTACACTGCACCAGGATAATGCCTGTGCAGGTAATCTGCCATGATATGGGGGTTGGGTTTTTGATGAACATTACGAACAAACATGTCATTCAAATGGATGCCTAAATTCCAACTGGCTTTATGAATATCCATACCAACAAAAACTGTTTGCCCTCTAAAATTTGATAGTACTTTTGTCATGACTGTTGAGGTTTTGATAATGATAATTAAAAGTTACTGTAGCAATTTCATATTGACTACTTTTTTAACTGCCTCAACAGTTTTATTAGGTTACATGGAGACTT
>JBBSJI010000254.1:0-1698 GCA_038257425.1 Chitinophagales bacterium | reverse complement strand
ATTAAATGCTTTCACCACTTTAGTTTCCGGCAGCAATTTTTGTATTTCCTCTCCCAAAGAATTATCATTACCGATGGTTAATCTGGGTGGCATACCCCTGGAAAAATCGATCGGATTTGCTACATCAATTAAAATTTTATTTCTAAAATTTCCTTCACCCGCCAATTTTATGGCTTCAAGAGAAAATGCACCCATGGTACAATTAAACAGCACATCAGCAAATGCAGCAGCCTCTGAAAATGTGCCGTGTTGAGCGTCATTAGTTTCAGCCCATTTTATTGCATTAGTACTTGCTGCATCTCTGGAACCCAACATTACCTTATGACCATTGGTTACCAAACCGCTGCCCAATGTTTGGCCTACTATACCTGATCCTAAAATTCCTATATTCATAATCTAGATTTTTATCAAATATAGAATCAGTGATACCTCAAAACAATACCCCAATTGAGGTAGCGCATATTTTACTGAAAACAAATAGTTAAATTTGGTGGTGATAAATACAGGCATATCTCATTTACAAACTTCCGATCAGGAACAATTACGGATAGCTGACAAACGACTGGCAGCGGCGAAATCTCCTGCAGAAAAAATAAAACAGAAAGAAATTCTCGCTGATTTGCTCGAACAAAATGGGCTTCATGATGACAGCCGGATTTTATGGAATGAACTGGTACAAACACATCAGGATAATCTTTACCAGGCTATGTGTTTGAGAAAAATTACACAATCTTTTCTCAACCAGAGAGACCATGAAAGCGCTGCTGCAAAGGCAGAGCTTGCTTTAAAAATCATACGTCAAACTTCACTTACTTCGCAGGAGGAAAAGGCAGAATATTTTCAGATACTTAATCAAAGCTGCTTTGCTTTTTATTTCTGCCTTCAACCTGAAAAGGTGGAAGCATGTGTAAAGGACTTGCGGAAGCTATTTTCATCAGTAAATGATCTGGCCCAGCAAATAGATTTTTACTTTTCGGTATCCCTTCATTTTCTGTTGAAGTACCGCTGGTACCAATTGCCTGAAGAAGCTGTTTCTCATTGCCAGTTTTATATGCACCTGGCAAAACAAACCGACGATCCATCCACCATTGCTATGGCGGTTACGGGATGCGGCTTTGTGCATTTATGGAGAGAAGAAATTACGGAATCAAGAAAGTTCTTTACTGAAGCCATCGAGATACTTGGAGAAAAAAATTACGGATTTCTGATGATCTGTTACACCTACATGGGTATTGGCTACCGGATGCAGAATAATGTATCCATGACAGAGCTCTGGTCAAAGATGACGATTGAAAAATCCGAAAAAACAGGTAATAAAGTTTACCACGCTATTTCCAATGCTAACATGTCGTGGGTATATGCCACCAGAAAAAACTGGTTATATGCCGAAGACTATGCAAGAAAATCATTTGATTTTCTGATGAAAACAAATGTGTTGTACTACCTTTCCATCTTCCCTTTATTAGATGCACTATTACAAAAAAATGATACGAATGAGGCAGGTAAATACGTCTTCTTTTTACTACATCCAAAAGCAAAAAAATTACCTCCTTTGCTAACAGAAAAAATAAAAACATTCACATCTGCCTGGGTAACCGGAAATATTACAGACCTGAGAGACTTACTTTGTAACATTATTGATGAAGCAAAAATAAGCGGCTATTATTGATCATGAATATACTGATAAACATACTTCAT
>JBBSJI010000253.1:0-1705 GCA_038257425.1 Chitinophagales bacterium | reverse complement strand
GGTAGGTATTGGCTCTCCTTCGGGTTCAACCATTATTGATGAATTAACCAACCAGCCCAAGCAGGATGTTAATGGTAATACCGTCATCACCAGGTTAAATGAAGAAGAATTAATAAAGATCGCTGAAAAAGGCAATGGCATGTACCAACTTTTTACCAATGCCGATGAGTTGGTAAATAAACTGGATACCGAATTAGGCAGTATGGATCAAAGAACGGTAACAGAAGATTCATTGATCAATTATAAAAATTTCTTTCCTTATTTTTTAATCCTTGCATTATTTTTCCTGGTAATTGAATTGTTTATTTCCGAAAGAAAAAGACTTCAGATCACAAGATCAACCGCTGTAAAAAATTCAGTCTTGTTTTTTTTAATATTTATGGCTTTCTCAATTTCACCTGTAGCTTCATTTGCACAAAATGAAAAGGTTTTAATTAAACAGGGTAATGAAGCTTATGAAAAAAAGAATTATGAAAAAGCCATAACCAACTATAAACAGGCAACAGAGAAAAATCCTGCAAGTGCTATAGCTCCATATAACCTAGGCAATGCACTCTATAAAAATAAAAAGACAGATGATGCTGTACAGGCCTATGATAATGCACTTTCCAATTCGGCTACAAAGGAAGACAGGGCAAGAGCATTTTATAACAAGGGCGTTGTATTACAAAATAATAAGAAGATCCCCGAATGTATAGAAGCGTATAAAAATGCATTGAAGCTCAATCCAAATGATGAAGATGCCCGCCAGAATCTTCAGAAAGCTTTGCAACAACAAAAAGAGCAACAACAGAGAGAGAATAAAGATAAAAAGGAAGAAAAGAAACCTAAGGAAGATAAAAAAAAGAAAGAAAAACCTAAAGAAGAGCAACAGCCTAAACAACAGCAATCAAAATTAACCAAGCAGGATGCAGAAGAAAAACTAAAAGCTTTACTACAGCAGGAAAAGAACCTGCAGGATAAGTTACGCAGGGTTAATCCTTCTTCATCAGCAAAACCTGAAAAAGATTGGTAGCATGATCTGGCGCCTCGTCTGACCATGCCTGAATATCACTATTTTTGTACCATGCAATTTTACAGCGAATCACTCACATCATACAAACGGCTAAAAACCAGGGAAGTTAAGATTGGCAACCTATTAATTGGTAATGGTCACCCCATTCGTGTACAAACAATGACTACCACCGATACCATGGATACCATGGCTACCGTTGAGCAGTCCATCCGTTGTATTGAAGCAGGGGCTGAGCTTGTAAGGATCACAGCCCCCTCAAAGAACGAAGCAGAAAATTTACAGAACATAAAAGATGAGTTAAGAAAAAGAGGTTATGATACACCACTTGTTGCCGATATACATTTTACTCCCAATGCTGCAGAGATTGCTGCCAGGATTGTAGAGAAGGTAAGAGTGAATCCCGGCAATTATGTTGATAAGAAAAAATTTGAACAGATAGATTATACTGATGCAGAATATGCTGAAGAGATAGAAAGGATACGTGAGCGTTTTACGCCGCTTGTAAGGATATGTAAAGAGCACGGCACGGCCATGCGTATTGGCACCAACCATGGAAGTTTGAGTGACCGTATCATGAGTCGCTATGGCGATACGGCAATGGGTATGGTGGAAAGTGCTATGGAATTTTTAAGGATAGCCAGATCGGAAGATTATCACAACATTGTGCTCAGCATGAAGAGCAGTAATCCG
>JBBSJI010000252.1:0-1725 GCA_038257425.1 Chitinophagales bacterium | reverse complement strand
TTGTCCTCTCCTAAAAAAACTTGACACATTTTGAACAAACGATTTTCAAAATGAGTAGAGTAAAAGCAGTTTCAAATTATACCATATTGGTATCAGATTCTTTTGAGCAAACGGAAGAAAAATACAATTATGAGGTGAGTTTCCGGCGTTGGCTGGTTAGGGAGATAGAAGAGCAGCGTATTAGTGTACCCCAGGCAATAGAACGGTTTAATTTCAATCCTCAAAATGGCGGCAGCCTTATCCATAGCTGGCGTAGTAAATATGGCCCTGAAATGTTTTTATCTTTGGCAGATATGACAGAGGCCGAGAAACAAAAATTAGCCGCCCTACAAAAGCAAATGAAGGCAATGGAGAAGCAACTGGAAGATGCCAGGATGCGTAACATTGCGCTGAACATGCTGATAGATGTTGCCGAAGAAAAGCTCAATATCAGTATCAGAAAAAAGCCTGGTGCCAAACAGTAGTATTGCTTGTGCAGATGTATAGCGGATTTAGTATCAGCTATTACTGCAAGCTGTTTGGCAAAAGCCGTCAGGCATTTTATGAGCAAAATAAAGAAGGTAACGACAAGGGTTTACAGGATGCCTTAGTGCTGAAACTGGTAGCAGAGATCCGTAAAGATTTGCCCAGGTGCGGCGTGGATAAATTGCACTACATGTTAGAACAATCCTTTGTGCAGCATGGTATTAAGCTGGGCAGGGATGGATTGTACCGTTTGCTGGGCAATTATGGTTTATTGATACGCCACCGCAACAGAAAACCTTACACCACTAACTCACATCATCATTACAAAAAGTATCCCAATTTAATAAAAGACATGGTGCTTACAGCAGCCGGGCAGTTGTGGGTAAGCGATATCACTTATATCCGCAAAGTCAATGGCTTCAGCTATTTGAGCATTATCACCGATGCATATAGCCACAAAATTGTTGGCTACAAACTTCATGCTACTTTGCACAGCCACGGAGCTGTTGATGCCTTAACAATGGCCGCTGCCGATGTAAAAAGAACGGACTCTTTAATTCACCACAGCGACCGGGGTATTCAATATTGCTGCAGCGAATATGTAAGGATGATTGAGCACTTTGGCATCCAATTATCCATGACAGAAAAAGGTGATCCTTACGAAAATGCCATTGCCGAAAGAGTGAATGGTATTTTAAAACATGAACATGGCTTAAAGGAAACATTTGCTACAGATATGGAGGCTAAAGATGCTGTAGATGATGCTGTAAAAAAATACAACGACATAAGGATACACGACAGCTGCAACAGGCTTACGCCTATGATGGCGCATGAACAAACAGGCATTTTAAAGAAGCTCTGGAAACCTAAAGTGTACCGGCATCGTGAAGCAGTAATGCAGCAAGCTCCTTAGTGTACACCGGCATTATCCACTACGATAAAATTTTTTTAAAGAAAATTTTTTCCGTGTGGATAAGCCTGTCAGTTTAAATTAGGAATAACGCTAAAAAAGCAAAACAAAAACAGTAATAACAAAACAACGGCAACCACATTTAGTAACATCAAAAACAACTGTACCAATGATAAGGAATAAGGGGCCTGACTGACAGCTAAAACCAAGAATAAAGTCAACAGTTGTTATGTAGTTTTACAAATAAAGAATAAACCTGTAATCTTGTATCAGTAACAACGAAAAATCTTGACAACAACAATTAGTTTTTAACCTCAGAATGTGTCAAGTAATTTTAGGAGGGGTCAATT
>JBBSJI010000251.1:0-1726 GCA_038257425.1 Chitinophagales bacterium | reverse complement strand
CACTTGACTGATAGTCTCCACCATTGATGCTGTATTGTAAACCAGCTACTTCGGTTACCGATATAGTTCCGGTAGCAGTAGTACAAGTTGGTTGCGTAGTAGATGCTACTACTGGTGCATTTGGTGTATTAGGCTGTGCTGTAATTGTTACTTTATCAGAAGCACTAGACACACATCCAGCTTCATTTTTAGCTTTAATAGTGTAATCTCCAGCAACTAATCCGCTGAAAGTCCCACTTGACTGATAGTCTCCACCATTGATGCTGTATTGTAAACCAGCTACTTCGGTTACCGATATAGTTCCGGTAGCAGTAGTACAAGTTGGTTGCGTAGTAGATGCTACTACTGGTGCACTTGGTGTTATATTACAATTAACAAGTATTGCTGTTGCTTCATCACCGTCAGAAAAAATCGCAAAGCCATTAACAAATCCTTTAGCAATAGCCAAATTTGTTACAGATTTATTAATTACATCACTGGAATTTATTATATAAGATCCGGTGAATATCCAAGTTTCTGTCGTCTGTAGGATGTTATCGCCATTAGTATCACCTGAAACATAACTAACTGTGCTTATTTTATTGTCTGTAACAGTAATTGGACCTGTAACGGTGGAACTCGCAGTAACTGCAAATTGATAACTTACTGTATTTCCAACAGCGGTATATGGATTTCCAGAAGTTATTGTTTTGTCTATAAATAAGCTAGCATCATCCCTGTAACAGTTTCCATTTTGATTTATATAATTGTAAATAACAGTCTGTTCGTTATTTTTAGAATCTTTGAAAACTAATACATAAATACCAGACTTAACTGTTGTGGCTGTATAGGTAGTGCCGCTTTGTAGATTAGTATTAGTTGGAAAGTTTAAGGCAGATCTTCCACTTGTTTGAACAAGTTGAAATGGTCCGCAACCATTTATGTCATTAATTGTAAATGATAAACTACCATTGCTTGAATTACAATTATTACCTGTTTCTGGGTCATTAAAATAAATTGTAAAACATCCATTGTCTGAAGTTTTACCACAACCAATGCCTTCAGCAATCTGAAATTTAGTGGGTGCCGCGGATAAAGATGTAGTTGTATAAATAAGTGTACCATTGCTAATACTAGTAAAGTTGTAGGTTTTACCGGCTACAATAATGGATCCTCCGGTACAAGAAGAGCCACCATGGGAGAGAATAAATTTACATGCTACTGCCCTATCATCAGCGTTATTTCCTCCCTCGAATTGAAGTGTAATCGTCTTGTTTGCAAGATTGGCTGTTGAGCTAGCAGGACATTGCCCATAGGAAAATAGTGTCCCTAAAAACAAAAACACTGCAACTAAGTAGATACTCATATTTCTAGGAGTTCGAATAGAACGAGCAATACCCAAAAATGGAAACACCCTAGACAGGAAAATAGCGAGTATTAATTGATTAAAAATGGAAGGTAAGCCTGTTAAGGTTCTTTTTGCATTTTCAAATGTTGGCGAAGTAGTTTTCCAAACCATAATGTACACTTTTGAATTAGTACTAATTTTATTTATGATACCCGTTCCAACATGGATACAGGAATTTCAAAAATTGATAATTAATTGTCTTTTAAAATGGAGTGATTTTGCTTGGGGCTTAATCACAATTTGTTCTCTTTTAGGGGCGGAACAAATGTTATATCATACAGAAGATTTTGTGGGGGGAATCTTTTACAAATCGATTTGAGGCAATTTGATATTTGTATT
>JBBSJI010000250.1:0-1775 GCA_038257425.1 Chitinophagales bacterium | reverse complement strand
GCCACCACAATTTGCAAATCTGCCTTTAATGCTTTTAGTTCGTCTAAAAATTCAGGGTGCTTCAATTTTTCGGGTTGAAGTACATGCAGGTTATGCTCCACAGCATATTGCTTAACGGCGCTTTGTTGTAACAGCATTCCTCTTCCGCCTGGTTTGTCGGGGGCAGTAATTACGCCCACAATATTGCAGCCTGCGTTTACCAATGCATCAAGCGATGCAACCGCAAATTCGGGTGTGCCCATAAAAACGATCCGCAAACTTTGAGACTTTTCCATTAGTGCGAAGGTAAGCAACACGAGGGCTTATTTTAAAATACCGTTACTCAGCTTTAGCAAAGGGCTTATTATTAATCCATAGTATTCTCAATCCTTTTATGCTGGAGAAATAAACATCGTAACTGCGGGGCTTACCTTCTATATCTGAAAGATTTACTTTCCAGTTTCCATCCATAGTAAACTTGCCTGCTGATTGTACATTTTGAAATTTAATGTTGCCAACCCGGCCGCTGGCTACTGCCAAATCCCATTTATAACTATTACCGGGAGTAAATTGATAATTCTCCGCAGATGCATGTGTGTCCATGCCGGCATCAAAACCGGTGTAGGCATTTACATATTGGATAGCCCCGGAGAAATCACTTGTCCATTTACCGGAAAGGTCAGACGCAGCAACGGCAAACTTATTAAGGAAAGCCATGTTTTCCATTTTTTCAAAACCAGCGCCCGCCATATTCTTTTGGTATGCGCCAAATTCCTTTTCAAAAGATTGTTTATCGGGAGTAATGAACTCTACATATTTTCCACTACCATTATTATAGTTCTTTTTGAACAACACAACATGCACTGTTTTACCTGTTGCATTTTCAGTCATATCTGCTTCTGCAAACTCAATAGCTTCCCAGCCACCTGTCCCTTTAAAATCCATGTTAGATGCGCTACTGTATCTTGGTGCAACCAAGACATCCCAGGCATTTTTTAATCCGTCCAGTAAAACGAAATTATGGGCCTCTGCTTTCTTGTTGGGATAGTGAATCAGCACTTTATTCTTTCCCTTTGAAACCTGCACCCAATCTTCCTGTGCAGTTGCCACCCATCCATCATCATAATTGGTGCTGGTAAAGGCAAACTTATTATTCCCTGCCGGGGTGATGGTTGGTTTAGTTACAGCAACATCAGTAGATGGTTTTTTCATTTCAACAGATGTAAGAAATTGCTGAATAGCCGGTATATAATCTTCACTGTTGGTAAGTGCTACAATACTCACGGCTTTGTTATAACCACTCATGGTAGTGAGCATGGCAGTAGATGTTCCATTAGATTTAAAGAAGCCAACACCGCCCAACACCTGCCAGCCGTTTTGTGTTGCTGGTGCAGTTAGCTGTGCGGTATCAGTAATGCCATATTGTTTTGCAACCAGGGTTTCCCATTCGCTTTTAAAATCTTCTTGTATACCGCCTTTACTTGCCGTGCTCAGCATAATGAAAAGCTGGCAATAGATTTTCTTTTGGTTATTGATGATACTGTAGCTGGTATAAGTGTTTGCTTTCACTTCTTTCTTCCAGGCTTTTGGTGGAGTGAAAGTTGTGAACTCATAAATTTGTTTTTGTGCAAAGGACGTTGCTACCCATGTGCACGCAATAATAAAGAGGATTATACTTTTCATAATTTCATTTTATGATGTAAATATATTCTTGTTGCAAATTGCTCACTATCCTGTAAAACCGTGATTTTATTCTTTGCTTATTTTTATATTGCTGATGTAAAACTTCGCCGTTT
>JBBSJI010000249.1:0-1781 GCA_038257425.1 Chitinophagales bacterium | reverse complement strand
GCCTTGATTATTGGCGGATTAGTAGCGGCCCCACTGGCTGCCAGGCTAACTGGTAAGCTTCCACGAAAAACATCTTTTATTCTTTTGGGTGTGCTAGTTATTTTCTGGAGTGTACGGATCCTGGTTAAAATACTATAATTAGGGCTTGCTCAAAAACTCAACCTCCAATTACTTTTATCAAAAAGGCTGAATACATAATTTCTTAGCACTTGGAATATGTACAACAAGTTAAGCCTCGTTAAATTAACGAGGTTTAACACCAGTATGATGGTTGCAATCCAAGATTCGCTAGTTGATTTCAATTTAGCACTGATGTTATCTAAACCATATCTCACTTTAGCTTGCCCAAATTTTCCTTCTATCGGATTGCGCTCCCCAGGACTTACAAGATTTGACAGTGCCTCTTTTCTAGGTCGTCCGAGTGGCTTTGCTCGTAATTTTATTCCTAGTTTCTTTAGCCATTTCCTATTTTCTCTATTACAATATATCTGATCTGCCAATACCTCTTCGGGGTAAAATCCAAAACGTTTTCTGTAATCATCCACAGAGTTTTGCAAGCATTTGCCTTCATTAAAATTATTCCATGACAATCTATCTAAAAATGCAAAACCTTTTACCAGCGATACTTGTAGCTTACTGCCAAATTCTACTTTCTTGCCCTCCTTGCCCCGTACAATTGGGCGTACGTGAGGCTGATGTATATTTACAATCCTATCCTCTACACTGTGTGTTCTTGCAGTAAACATTTTATTTTGCTGATGATATACCAATTCTAATGTTTGCAGGTAGTCGATATCTTTTTGCTTTAACCCTGTTGGTATGGAATATGCTTTATAAACCGATAATAAATCTGTAATGTGCGATAAGTTTCTTCTAAGATATCTTAGTTGTGTTCCATTTGCTTTATATATCTCTTTGGCAGATTTAGATTTTTTCTTAGCAGTATTTAAAAAAATTTTACGGGCTACTTTTCTATACGTTCTCACTTTTTCAGCACCATGCATTTCTTTATTATACAATTTATCAATAAGCTCTTCACTCTTTCTTCTGGCAGCATTGAGTAGTTTTAAATCGGTTGGATAGGTAATGTTTTGCGGAGCAACGGTGGCATCCATCAGCAGCCTTCCTTCGTTCTTAATCTCAGAGCTTAAGGTTATATCTGCTGGTGTTGATGCAACAGACTCATTAAAAACAGGGGGCTTTGTATCATCATCATCTTTATTGCCACCGGTGTTTGAATAAATAATGGAACTATTTCTTTCAAAGTTGTTATGAACGATAATATCATTTATGCCCATTAAAACATCAACACTCAATCTTTCTCTAATCTCGACAAATAAGGAGGGTGAAAAAGGGGCTTCGTTTGTAAAACTAGCATAGCCCAAAAAGTGTTGCATAAATACATTCTCCTGTATTTGTTGTATCGTTTCTCTATCGGTAAGATGCAACATGTGCTTGATGATAACAGCGCCAATCACAATTCTACCACTAATAGGTGGACGACCTTCTGTTGATTTAAATTGTAAATCATATTGACCCACAATTTTATCCCATGGTATCAACTTTGATAAATTTACCCAACGATTTGTACTGGTAAGGTGTTGCTCAAATGGTGTCTCAAAACCTACTATTGTAAGTTGATTGGGGCTTACATATTTTGGAGTTACTGCACACTTTCTAACCGCTTTGGTTGATTTCATTTGCATCTGGTTTACATAATATGCTCTCAAATATAAACTATCATTGGATTGTATAGTTACCAAGCAAACCCTAATTAATTT
>JBBSJI010000248.1:0-1797 GCA_038257425.1 Chitinophagales bacterium | reverse complement strand
CACAACAAAAGTATCCATTGTACCTAATTGCAGAGAGACTAGATAATATAGTAGATCAATTAAATTTCTTTTGAAAGAGAAAGATTTAAAATGATTTTAAACCTTCCCCCTTCGCCAGATTTTTTTCGTCATTTCAAATTTAATAATTTTTTTTAAATCAACATACTTCAGCATCCATTGAGTAGTCAAAATATTTTTTGCTTAGCGCCAACTAATTGGAGGTGGCAAAAACTTCGCTACAGTTCTTCTTTTGTTTTTTGTTGAGTTTTACGCTTAGTCCCTTCCTTTGGTTATTGGAAAAAGAGTGGCATAAAAGCAGGCTGCTACAGTCTTGGCGAAGAAAATATTTCGCTTCTTTGATTATTGTAAACGATAACAACTTTTGTTTAGTAGTCAAGCCTGCCGGTTTTGTTTTTTTAAGTATGCTGGTGAATAATATTGTTTGATTTTTTAAATGAACCTGCTGCAGCCCCCGAATGATCGGGCAGGCTTTGCCGCAGTATATTTTATACACCCCATGTTTAGCAGTCAGGTTCATTCAATTATTTTACTATTCCAAATTCGTAAGCTGTTTGATTTATCAAAACATAACGTATTCGGTTTAAAAGTTTTCTTGCAATTTTAATGATGACGATTTTAGCGTCCTTGCGTTTTACCTGTTCCTGAAAATAAAGTGCCATGGCAGGATCGGTTCGCCGGGCTGTCCAGGCGCTTTCTACAAGATCACTTCTGAGCTGCCGGTGCTTTCTTACAGTAAGGCTCAGTTTATTTTCTGACTGGCCGCTGCTATGCTCCATCGGCAACAAGCCAACAAAGCTGTTCAGATGATAAAATGTTTCAAATCTTTGTACATCCCCAATTTCTACCAACAAGCTCGCTGCCGTTAGTGGGCCTATGCCGGGAATAGTTCTCAGTAAATAATAATTGGTTTTGTATCGTTGCTCCCTCATCATTTTGCGGAGGGCATTGCTGATGCTTAAAAGTTCTTTTCTTAAGAACTCCATTTGTGTTATCATATAATCAAGTGCGCTTCTCCTGCTTTGTTGTTTACAATCAACAGCCTTTAACCAATTAATAAAATTATGGCTCCAGCTGGCATTATCATATTGTTCAGGAATATCTATACCACTAAATGCAAGCATGCCTTTTATCCTGTTTTTGCACCGGGTTAAATCTTTCCATATTCTTTTGCGATGGCGAAAGAACACACGGTCTGCTTCCTGTTGTTCATCGGGTATATGAATGCTTTTTAGTACGCCCGATTGAAGGCGCATGCCGAGATTGCGGGCATCCCGTGGATCTGTTTTTTGCAGTGTATCTTTTTGTGATTTTGGAATGTCTGCAGGGTTTACTACGAGGCATTCAATGCCGAGCGCCGTTAGTTGCCGTTGTATCCAAAAGCCAAATTTCCCTGCTTCATACACTGCCCTGTAATGTGCACCGGGATAATGTTGTTTTAGATAGTTGGCCATGATTTGTGGGTTGGGTTTTTGATGTACATTTTTTACAAACATGTCATTTAAGTGGATACCAAGATCCCAACTGATTTTATGGACATCCATTCCCACATGAATGGTTTGTCCTTCGAAATTTGAATTAATTTTGTTCATGACTGTTGAGGTTTTTATAATGAAATTAAAAGTTACTGTAGCGGTTTTATATTGACTACTTTTTTAACTGCCTCAACAGCTTTTTAGGTTACATGGAGACTTTGCAAAAGCAGGGCGGGACAATGTAATATCGGCTATGTGCAAGCATCAGCAGTGGTTCCGGCAGACGAGTTTCAATTTGGCTTTT
>JBBSJI010000247.1:0-1798 GCA_038257425.1 Chitinophagales bacterium | reverse complement strand
TGAGTTCATTAAATTACTCAACATGCACCAGCGCAATGGCATCAATGCACTTATTGTGCAGGTTCGCCCGGTAACTGATGCCTTTTATCCATCGCAGTACGAACCCTGGAGTGAATTTCTTACGGGTATCCAGGGCAGGCCTCCGGCGCCTTATTATGATCCGCTGGAATTCATGGTTTCTGAAACACATAAACGGGGAATGGAGTTTCATGCCTGGATGAATCCTTACAGGGCAGTATTCAATATCGGCAGGTCATCAATTGCTGCAACGCATATCACCAAAATTCACCCTGAATGGTTTTTGAATTATGGTGATAAGAAATATTTTGATCCTGGTAATAAAGAAGCCCAGCAATATTTGACCAATGTAGTAAAGGATGTGGTTAGCCGCTATGCCATTGATGCCATACATTTTGATGATTATTTTTATCCTTATAAAATACCTGGTAAGGAGTTCCCGGATTATGGTACTTACAATAAATATGGCAATGGCATGAAGAAAGATGACTGGAGAAGAAGCAATACAGATTCCATCATCAGTATGCTAAGCGCTGTGATTAAAAAAGAAAATCCCAAATGCCAGTTCGGTATCAGCCCGTTTGGGGTATGGCGTAATATTGATAAAGACCCGGGCGGCAGCAGAACCAATGGCGCCCAAACCAATTATGATGACCTGTATGCCGATATATTATTGTGGCTGAAAAAGGGCTGGATCGATTATGTAGCCCCGCAGTTGTATTGGGAGTTTGGCCATAAAATAGCGCCTTACGAAATCTTGCTTGATTGGTGGAGCAGAAATACCTACGGCAGAAACTGTTATATCGGGTTAGGCATCTACAGGGCCAACAGTAATGCCGCCTGGAAAGATATTACTCAATTACCCCGTATGATAGATGCCCTGCGAAACACACCCAATATACAGGGCATGATTTTTTTCAGCAGCAAAACTTTTGACAAAAATCCCAATGGATGGGGCGATAGCTTACGATTGAATTATTTTAAGGATCCGGCCTCTATGCCAAAAATGGATTGGCTGAAATAGTTTTCAGCATTACACACAAAATGATTTTATCTACCTTTGTTATTCTAAAAAAATATACAATATGCCAGGTTTTGAATTTTTTGATGCAGAAGAACGCAAACACGTAAATGATGTGCTGGAAACAGGTATTTTAATGCGTTATGGCTTTGATGGCCCCCGTAAAGGGATCTGGAAAGCGAAAGAGCTGGAAGAAGCAATTTGCGAAACCTTTGGCTGTAAACATGCACAATTGGTCAGCAGCGGTACAGCTGCTTTAACTACAGCTATGCAAGCACTAGGTATAGGTTATGGCGATGAGCTTATCCTGCCCTCTTTTACTTTTGTTGCCAGTTTTGAAGCGGTAATAAGCGTAGGTGCAATACCCGTTTTTGTTGATGTGGATGAAACCCTTACCCTGGACCCTGGAGCTGTTCGGAATGCCCTCACCTCAAAAACAAAATGTATAATGCCCGTACATATGTGCGGCAGCATGGCCGATATGGATGCATTGCAGGCAATCTGTAAAGAACACAGCCTCGTATTATTAGAAGATGCCTGCCAGAGCATTGGTGCTACATACAAAGGAAAAAAGCTGGGCACCATCGGCGATGCCGGAACCTTCAGTTTTGATTTTGTAAAAACCATTACCTGTGCAGAAGGCGGTGTGGTGATGACCAACCGGGAAGATGTATATAACAGCAGTGACGGGTATACCGATCATGGACATGATCATAAAGGAGTTGACCGTGGAGCAGACCTGCATCCTTTTATCGGGTA
>JBBSJI010000246.1:0-1831 GCA_038257425.1 Chitinophagales bacterium | reverse complement strand
TTCACGATAAGTACCGGTATCTTTAATTCATGCCTCACTGTATTTACTGTTTCTCCATAAATAAAATCTTTAATAGCGGTATGGCCATGGGCGCCCATTACCAACATATCCGCATTTACTTCCCTGGCGATCCGTACGATCTCTTTTGCCCTGTTCTTATACCCAAGGAAACCACCTGCAGTATATCCCCTTGACTGCATTTCTAAAACATAAGCATCCATACGTTCCTTATCTTTCCTGGATTCATAGTCATCGCTTTCATCACCAAATAATCTGGCGGAAGCACTTTCCACAATATGCATTAAAACATATTGGGTATCCTTTGTTCCTTGTCCTATTGCATAAGCAAGCAGTTTTTCATCATGCTCGCTAAAATCAAGTGCAATGGCAATTTTATTAAAGATAGGGATGTCAAGTGTTTTTAATGTGCCTGTCTCGGGGTGAATCTTTATTGAAGTATGTTTTTTTCTTTTTGGGCTGATAATGATGTACAGCAATAAACCGCTACAAAGCAACACACCTATACTTATCAATACCTGTTGCCATAGTGCTCCGTCTGCAAAAATGGCTCCTATTTCATTGGAAAGCATTTTTAAGTTTAAGAATACCAGTACCGAGGCTATCAACCAGGCAGCTATTTTTTGTACAGGATTAATGGCAAATTTGCCCATTGTTTTTTTATCACTCACAAAATGTATCAAAGGGATAATTGCAAAGCCTAATTGTAAACTCAAAATAACCTGGCTCAGTATTAATAACGAGTCTACATTTTCTTCACCATAAATAATAATCACTATCAGCGCAGGAACAATGGCTACCAACCTTGTAACAAGCCTTCTTAAAATGGGATTGATGCGTAAACTTAAATATCCTTCCATAATGATCTGCCCTGCCAGAGTCCCGGTAATGGTACTGCTTTGCCCGGCTGCTATTAGTGCAACGGCAAACAGAACGGGAGCTGTATTTCCTAAAAATTCGGGTAATAATCTATGTGCTTCTTTAATTTCGGCCACACCTGCATTGGGAGTACCATAAAATACCGATGCTGCAACGATCAGGATCGCTGCGTTAACAAAGAAAGCCATGTTTAAAGCAATGGTTGTATCAATGCGGTTAAATTTAATGGCCTGTTTTATACCGGCATCTGTGCGGTCTATTTTTCTTGTTTGCACAAGCGCCGAGTGCAGGTATAAATTATGCGGCATTACCGTTGCGCCGATAATACCGATCGCAATGTACAATGCTTCATCAGTCATTGCCGTTGGAATAAATCCAGTTATTACTTTTCCTAATGGTGGGTCGGCCAAAACTAGCTGTATTAAAAAAGAGATGCCGATTACGCCAACAAGGGTAATGATAAAAGCTTCCATCTTACGGATACCAAGCCTTTGCAAATAGAGTAATAAAAAAGTATCGAGTACTGTAATGGATACGCCCCAAACCAGTGGCAGCCCTGTTAATAGTTGTATACCGATTGCCATACCCAAAACCTCGGCAAGGTCGCAGGCTGCAATGGCGATCTCTGCAAGGATGTACAAAAAGAAGTTTACAACCTTTGGATAAGTTTCCCGGTTTGCCTGTGCAAGGTCACGTCCCCGAACAATTCCTAATCTTGCGGAAAGTCCCTGTAACAAAAGAGCCATGAGGTTACTCATCAATAAAACCCAGATAAGTGTATATCCAAATTTACTTCCGCCTGCAAGATCAGTTGCCCAGTTTCCCGGGTCCATATAACCAACACTAACTAAATAAGCCGGACCTAAAAATGAGAATATTCTTCTCCACCCGGTTTTTTTGGCGGTGGTATCAACAGATTCGTGTACTTCGCTTA
>JBBSJI010000245.1:0-1834 GCA_038257425.1 Chitinophagales bacterium | reverse complement strand
GCTTTTCTTTCTTTAGGTTCTACAATTTGTTCTAATGAATAACTGCCATCTGCTTTTACAACCAGCGCATGGCCGGGCATCAGTTCCTGTACTTCATTTTCTTCCAGGTGAAATGCAGTGCGTATGGCAGCTCTTTCGCTGGCAGCAACAATCACTTCATCATTGATATAGTAATACGAAGGGCGGATGCCATGTGCATCTCTCATAACAAATGCATCGCCATTACCCAGCATACCGCTGAAATTAAAACCACCGTCAAATAAAGGAACGGCCTTTTTTAAAACTTTTATAATATCCATGTGGCCAGGAAAAGCTTCATCTGCTTTTACAACAAAATGATAGAGTACTTCCATCATGGCGGCCAGGTCGCTTTGCCGCTGAAACTCTCCGGGATCTATATTAACCAGGCCAAAAAGTTCTTCGGTATTTACCAGGTTAAAATTACCTGCCAATGCCAGGTTACGTGATGGAATGGTGTGGCGTTTAATAAAAGGATGACAAAACTCTGCATTATTTTTTCCCTGGGTGCCGTAACGCAAATGGCCCAGCAAAGCCTCTCCTAAAAAATTAAGATGGCCTTTCATAAGGCCGGGGTGGTTTTTAATATCAGGCTGATATTTTTCTACTTCACTGTATTCTTTACCTATCTGTGCAAACAGATCAGCTATGGGTTGATTGGCACCACTCCGTAACCGGTGCATAAAGGGATAACCCGGTTCTGTATTTAATTTAACTGCGGCAATACCTGCACCATCCTGGCCCCGGTTATGCTGTTTTTCCATCAATAGGTAAAGCTTATTAAGGCCGTACATTACGGTGCCGTATTGCTGTTGGTAGTAACTGAAAGGTTTGCGGAGACGAATGAAAGCAAGGCCGCATTCGTGTTTGATATCGTCGCTCATGATGTGGAGTGAGTCGCAAAGTTAAGGTTTTACAAAAGAGCGGCAAACAAAAATCCTCCCGATGCATTGGGAGGATAACAAATTATTTATACGGCTCTTATTAAAGACCACTCAGATTTAAACCTACCTGGAAAAGTTTCATGTCAGCCGCTACTCCATCTTTAAAAATATTATTAAGCTGGTAGCTTCCAAATAAAGAAAAATTGCCATAACCTACCCGGGCTGTGGCAGCCAGTCTTGTTGAATTAAAATAACCTTTAGCTGTTTCTTTGGCTGTATAGCTGTTAAGCGTAGCCCCATTTTTATCTAATAATGTCTTTCCCTTTGTATGCACGTTTAACAGGGTACCTACTTTTACACCAATTGCCGCTTTTATACTTTTACTTTCATTTTCGGGGTCAAAAGTGAATCTTAACTCCAATGGAATTTCCAGGAAGGCTGTGGTTAATTTATATTTTTTAAAATGATCAACACTATCCACATTTCTAAAGGGTAGTTTATTGGTTTTGGCCTTAATATCAACTACCATGTTCTTAAAATACATATTGCTGGTACCCACACCCAGGCCAAAAGCAACACTCCATTGTGGGCTGCCTTTAAAACGTTGGTCGAGCATAACATAAACATTGGCGCCTCTTGCCAACCCTTTCATGCGGCTTTTTATACTGTCTGGAGCCCCGGTCCAATGATCGCTTGTTAACTGTAACATTAAATGGTCCCCGGTTCGGGTCATAAAACCACTTTTCTTTTTTTTCTCCTGTGCAGATGCAGATAATACGGTTACTAAAGCAAAAACAATAAATAATAATTTCTTCATAATTAATTTTGAAGCTGCAAATTAACGGCAAATAATTTAATGAAGCGTTAAATTAAACAGCTTTGATCATATTTGAAGTCAGGTTGCTTATCTGCTTTCTGTCAGCCTGAGCCTG
>JBBSJI010000244.1:0-1846 GCA_038257425.1 Chitinophagales bacterium | reverse complement strand
GGTTGCTGTAATTACCTGATGTATATTATTGGCAATGGCTTTTTGCTGTTCAAAATATTTTAGCCATTCGGCTTCTTCGGGCAGGCCGAGTTTTATTTTTTGTTTGGTTAGTTCTTTTAAAAAATCATTAAAGGGTAAAGCGGGCCAGTTGGTAAGTTTATTATTTAGTTTAAGGCCGCTGTATTTACCAAGCAATAATTGCTGCAACTGCTGCTTTACCTGCTGAAGCTCTTTGTTTTTGCTGAGCATGATATCGGCTTTGGCGATGAAGGAGAGTTGGTCGGTTGAAATTATGATAGGCAACCTCTCAATAAAAACAACTTTTACTTCCGCTAATGGCTTCCCAACCATGTGAAAATTTTGAAATTGGAAAAACCAATTTATTAAACTAGAATTGAGAAGAGACTGGATATATTTTAATTCAACTTCCCGAGATAGGGGTTGTAAGCAATGAACTGAATTTAAACCAATGTAATTTTCATTATCATAAACAGATAGAATTTTATCATCAGTTCTTCTGATGAATATTTTTGGATAGAAAAAACTATCCGGATTTCTCGGTGCTGCAAGGTTTTCTCCGTAAAGAATAAATTCATTATCCCATTCAAGGCAATATCTTTTTACTTGAGTACCTCTTACAAGCTTTTTCCAGTTGTTATCAATTTTATCATATCCTGTAAAGGGTTTAGAATCTACTACTTCTCTTGTTTGTTTAGGTAAACCTTTATTCTTTTCGTACGGCTTTACACCAGCGGTAATTTTTGCATAGCTGTTTAAAGGGAAACTTATCTTTCCAATTTTCCTTGCTAATTCTCTATTACAATTTGAGGCTCTATAATTAAATATTAAATCATCTCTTTCTAACAAATCTCTTTGCTCAAAAAACAGTTGGTCATAATTCATCAAATCATTTTGCAAAACCTTTTCGCCCCTTGGTAATAAATTACAAATTATTGGGTTTATATCATTTGGTAGTTCTTTTTTAATAACTGTAGTGATTGGTTCCACAACTGCATCATCAAAAACATTAAATGTCTCTAAAAAATTTATGATTGAGTTTTCTTTAAATAGGAAACTTCTTAAATTTTCTCCGTTTTCTAGAACTAAAAATGTATTAGGCGTTATGAAACCAAGGTATCCATGTTGTACTATTATCTGCATTGACTTTTCAAAAAATATTCCATAAGTATCATAATTTACAAGAGTGGTTTTGTAATTATCGAGATAATATTTTTTTTCATTTATTGAGACAGACGCTCCATACGGCGGATTCCCAATTACCACATCAAATCCTCCCTTATTAAATACCTGTTTAAATTCCTGCTGCCAGTTAAATGCTTTGTCGCCTGCAATGGCAGGGTCGTCAATTAAGCTGTTACCACATTTAATATTTGCATTAAGGTTATTTAGTTTGCGGCCCTTGCGTGCTGTACGCAGCCAAAGGCTAAGGCGGGCAATTTCTACAGCTTCATCATTTATATCTACGCCAAAAATGTTGTTTTCTAAAATGCTGTTTTCTACATCGCTCAGTACTATGGCATCGCCAAAAAGCCGTGCAGTTAATTCATCAATAAGCCGGTGCTCGGCTATTAAAAACTCCAGTGCCTGGTTTAAAAAAGCGCCACTGCCACAAGCGGGGTCGCAAATGGTAATGTGCAAAAGCCATTGGCGGTAATCATCTAACTGTTGTTTTAATTGTTTGGTGTTGGCTTTGCGTTTTTGTGGTGTAAAGGCATCGTCCTGTATGCCCATGCTTTGTTTTTGCTGTTGGCAAAGTGTACCCACGGTATTTTCTACAATGTATTTGGTAATGTAACGGGGTGTGTAAAACACGCCGTCTTTTTTG
>JBBSJI010000243.1:0-1858 GCA_038257425.1 Chitinophagales bacterium | reverse complement strand
CATTTCCAGCTGTTGCTAATCCAATGTTTGCATTATCGTTGGTCCAACTATAAGTGGTTCCAGAAACAGTTTCTCCAGTAAAATTAATAGAAGCAATTTGATTGCTATTACAAGCAATAATATCTACTGGTTTTGTAAAGGATGCAGTAGGATTAACGGTGATTTTAAAAGTTTGAGGAGTTCCAGTACATGAATGAGCGCTTGGAGTTACAATTATATTTGCAGTAATAGGGGCATTCGTTGTATTTGTAGCATTAAAAGCGGCTATGATACCATTTCCAGATGATGCCAATCCAATGTTTGGATTATTATTGGTCCAATTGTAGGTTGTTCCCGAAACAGTTTCACCAGTAAAATTAATAGATGCAATTTGCTTGCTATTACAAGCAATAAGATCTACTGGTTTTGTAAAGGTTGCCGTTGGATTAACCGTGATCTTAAAATTTTGAGGAGTTCCAACACATCCATTTGCGGTTGGAGTTACCGTTATATTTGCAGTAACTGGAGCATTCGTTGTATTTGTAGCATTAAAAGCGGCTATATTACCAGTTCCCGATAATGCCAATCCAATGTTTGCATTATCGTTGGTCCAACTATAAGTGGTTCCAGAAACAGTTTCTCCAGTAAAATTTATAGATGCAATTTGATTGCTATTACAAGCAATAATATCTACAGGTTCTGTAAAGGACGCAGTAGGATTAACGGTGATCTTAAAAGTTTGAGGAGTACCCGCACAATTATTAGCTGTTGGAGTTACTGTGATATTTGCAATTATTGGAGCATTGGTAGTATTTCTAGCTGTGAAAGCTGCAATATTTCCATTCCCAGAGGCAGCTATCCCAATTGAAGGGTTTGAATTTGTCCAAGAATAGGTGGTTCCTGAAACATTGCTCCCAGTGAAACTTATTGCGGAAATGTTTCCATTGTTGCAAGCAACAATATCTGTAGGTTTTGTTACTGTGGCAGTAGGATTTACTGTAATTGTAAAAGTTTGCGATGCACCTACACATCCATTTGCGGTTGGGGTAACTGTAATATTTGCTGTAATAGGGGAGTTAGTGGTATTCTTAGCTACAAATGCTGCTATATTCCCACTTCCTGAAGTTGCTAAACCAATTGCCGAATTACTATTGGTCCAGTTGTATACTACAGCATTAATGTTATTTCCGGAAAAATTTATGCTGGTTGTAGAAGTATTGTTGCAAACAGTTTGATTACCAGGTTTATTTACAGTTGGAACTTCTTTTATTGTAATACTTATTGCACGGTCATTCCCCTTTTCTGCATTACTTACATAAAAAGTTGCATTATAGGTACCAGGAGGTGCTGTGGCAGGAACGGCGATGGAAATACTTCCAGAGCCGTTAGGAAATGTATGATTTTTAACATCATCTGAAAATCCTTGAGCTTTTGCATCAGGGCTAAACAGAATAGTATATTTTGACGGGTTTTGTGTTGTTGCCGTATAAGATAGAACAGCAGTTGTTGTTCCTTTACATATATCCGGTATGGCAGGTGATGCAAAAGTTATTGTAGGTTGTGCAAATACCATTGAACTTTTAGCATCAGACTTTTTATAACTCGATGCATTTAAAGTTTTGAGTAGTGAATGTGTAAAATCTAAAGATTCAACCTCTTTAGATTCATAGAACATATAACAAATACTTTCAGAGTTAGAATTGAAGTTTTCTAATTCTGAACTTTCAAAAGCCAAGAGGCTGTAGGAAGAACAAAAAAATATTAGTAATAATGAGCAAGTTCTAATCAGTAGAGTAATTTTTCCCATGCAAAGTGTTTACAACAGTTTCCAAATGTACGTAGTTTTGTTGTAAATGGTTTTGCTTAAAGGCAAAAATAT
>JBBSJI010000242.1:0-1940 GCA_038257425.1 Chitinophagales bacterium | reverse complement strand
TTGTTTTAGGGCATTGTGGATGTGCCTGAGGGCTTCGGAAGGTTCTGTACACCGCTTAATTTGTATGATTTTATCGTAACTGTTTTGCGCTGTTGTCAGTACTGATTTTTGTGTGGATGCTTTCCTTTTTATTTCCTTCCAATCGTCATTGATGCCCGATTGTTTTAGCTGATGACGTATGGTATTTACCAACCAATAGGCCAATAATCCTAAATGCAAATGTGCCATGGTTGCATTATCATTTTTATGGTAAATGAGGCGTAAGTCTAAATCTGTTTTCAATATTCTAAAGGTAGATTCTATCTCTCTGATGGTATTATAAATCATCCATTCTAAGGCTTCGGCTGTGTCTTCTAAATTTGTTCTTAAAAAATAGACACCCGATTTGTTATTGGCGGCTTCGGCTTTTGCCGCATCCTTTTGCCAGTAAATGTTTTTAACTGTGTTGGTAGCCGTGTCAATATCAAGGGTGATGTGGTACAGATGATGGACGGACGGGTATTTTTGTTTTGCCCTGCCAATTCTTTGTTGCACTTTATCTGCTTTCTTAATACCCCTTGGTTTGCTTAAGCTTCGCTTTATTAAATTTAATTGTTCTTCATAACCCTGTTCCAATCTGTTTTTGATGCTTTGCTCTTTGATCCCTTTGGCTGGGCTTTCTACTTTTAAAAAACTATCGGTGTATTTTTCACTTTGCACCAACGACAGCCTTATTATCTTTTTAGATTTTGTAAGCAGATACGTTTCTTTGCCTTGCTGCACGGGCTGATAGTCTTTTATTTTTGACCTGCTTACCACCACATATTTATATCCTTGCCCCCGTTAAAATCGCTAAGTTTTTTTCGGTAGCTATGCCTGCATCCATCACCACTATTGGCTTGGCGGCTGTGCTGGTAGTGGAGCTTAATTTTTCAATGAGTGTTTTTATGTCTGATGTATCAGCATAGTTTCCTTCGTGTATAGCCGAATATTTGATAAAGCCTTCTATGTTTATGACCATTGCAAGTACAACGAGTTTTGCATCATTACGCTTTTCTTTACTACGTCCATATTTTGCTAATTGGCTATTTCTTTTTGTGCCTTCAAAATAAGTATTGGTTAGGTCGTACAGCATTATCCTGTCTTGCAAATCAAAGAGTTCATTGGTGGTGGTGGATAAGTGTTTTTCAATAATTGCTTTGTGTTTATATAAATCTAAAGCACTTTGGTAAAGCTTGTCTTTGGTGATTTTATGTATGTCATAACCAATAATATCGCAGATGGCTGAATTATCTTTTATCCACTTACTGGTTGCCAGTTCCGAGCCTGGATAGACGGCTCTGCTTATCACCTGGGTCATGGCGAGTTGTATCTTTTCTTCACTCCAACCAAGGTTTTTAAATAGTGCTGTAAGTTGTAGTTGGTTCCAGGTGTTGGCGCATATCCATTCGGTGCCTATCTCCCTGGCTTCTTTATGTTTTATAGTGTCAGCTTTTACCAGCCTGTGTTTTTCTTCCATCGTTTTACGGTCGATGGTTTTGCCAGCAATCATCTCGTTCCAAAAACGATTTACCCATTCCACTACCTGCCCATCTGTTTCTTCAAAAAGAGCCAATTCATTTTTATATTTTTCATTGAGATGGTCAACTACTTTATCCTTTTGTTCTTTTGTTGCATCGGGCCAGAAGCCAATATTTAAAAGTGTTTTATGGCAAACCCTGTCGCTTTCATTACGATAACTTTCTACCAACCGGTAGTAAGCAGCAATATCGCTGATGGCGGGGTTAGGTCTGAATGAAGCTTTTAAATACATCGGCAACAAAGCTAAAAATAGCTGTCGCTTTACGAACACCCCCCTGTGTACTACAAACCATCCTGAAAAATAAAACCCTTTAGCAGCAAGGCTTAAAGTATTTTAAAGCCAACATAATCATGAAAAATGATAGAAAATAGATGTTTTA
>JBBSJI010000241.1:0-1941 GCA_038257425.1 Chitinophagales bacterium | reverse complement strand
TGGTTTTTTTGTGAGCAAAGCAATGGGTACCGAATATGATAAGAACGCAGCAATTTCGTTTACCGCAGCGGGTAACAACTTTGAGTTGGCCATTGCAGTTGCTATTGCTGTTTTTGGTCTAAATTCAGGACAAGCCTTTGCTGGTGTCATAGGGCCATTAGTTGAAGTGCCAGCTCTCATCTTGCTGGTTCGGGTGTCATTCTGGTTGAGAAAGAAATATTATACAAATGTTACTGTCTAACAACAAGATGAAGGTAATTATTTAAAACAAGTTGAATTAATTTATTACAATATATGCTTCGTAGAATAATTGACACAGATGATTCAAAAACAACAATAATTATTCGCCTAATGGTGGGTATAGTTTTTCTTTCAGAAGGAATTAAAAAATTTTTATTCCCGTACATTATTGGAGCAGGACGTTTCGCAAAAAATAGGGCTTTCCTTGGCACATTGGTAGGGAGCTTTGAAATAATTTGTGGAACCCTTCTTTTAGTCGGGCTATTAACCCAAATACCAATCCTACCTCTCATAATAATTATGTTAGTTGCTATTTTCACAACCAAAATGGAAACCCTTACCAATGATGGTTTATGGGTAATGATGCACACCAGTAGGACTGACTGTTCTATGCTTCTGGGAAGTATCTTCCTTCTCATAAGGGGCGTTAGTAAATATTCAATTGACCATCAACTATAAATTTTTACTATGAAGGAGAAAGAAAAGATTGAATTACTTCGACATCTCACCCTAAAAGATGCTGTAGCCATTGGTTTGGGGGCCATAATAGGTGCTGGAATTTTTGTGGTTACAGGTGTAGCAGCAGGGGTATCGGGTCCTGCTTTTATTCTGGGTTTAATGGCTGCTGGGCTTATCGCAACTTTTAATGCTTTAAGTTCTGCTCAGTTGGCTGCAATTTATCCTCAGTCAGGCGGAACCTATGAATACGGCTACCGATTGCTTAATCCAGCCCTTGGCTTTTCAGCTGGCTGGATGTTTTTAATTAGCAAATTATCAGCCGCAGGGGTTGTAGCCATAGGGTTCGGAAGTTATTTTTATCAATTAGTTCCCGTAGCTTCGCCTTTGCTCTTTTCGGTATTTGCAGTAATCTTTCTCACCATTGCAAATTTTCTGGGTATAAAAAAAGCTGGAACCTTGAACATTGTTGTTGTTGCCATCACTCTTCTTTCGCTCTTTTATTTAATTATTAGCGGAATACCCGATATTCAGCCTCAAAATTTTGAGCCTTTTGCTCCCTTTGGAATATCAGGTATTGCAGAGGCCGCTGCTCTTCTGTTTTTCGCTTTTACTGGCTACGCCAGGATAGCAACTCTTGCAGAAGAAGTATCCGAACCTAAAAAAACAATACCAAAAGCAATTATAATAACAATAGTAACGGCCATTATACTTTATGCAGCAGTTTCAGTAGTGGCAATAGGAGTAATTGGGGCAGAAAAAATGGCGAATAGCACATCACCTTTACAATTGGTTGCAGAAGCATTGACAACTCCAGGTATTAGAGTTATAGTAACCATAGGTGCTTCTACGGCAATGCTTGGTGTGCTGCTTAGCCAAATCCTGGGGATAAGCAGAATGATGTTGGCAATGGGGCGCAGAAATGACTTGCCACCATTTCTTAATAGGGTACACACCAAGTATAGAATTCCGCACATTGGTATAGTATTAACAGGTGGTATTATTATGGCCCTCACTCTACTTGGAAGCTTTGGATTTATAGTTAGGTCGGCTACATTTACTATTCTGCTTTATTACAGTATCACAAATCTTGCAGCACTAAAGCAGCCCCGAAAAGAAAGGTTATATGGAAGAATAATTCCAGTTTGTGGGTTAGTAGGTTGTTTAATTATGTCCGTTTCTCTGCCTATCAATGTGGTTTTATCAGGCATCGGATTACTTGCAGTAGGATTCCTAATAAGATAT
>JBBSJI010000240.1:0-1967 GCA_038257425.1 Chitinophagales bacterium | reverse complement strand
GCCACGAATGCGGTTGCCATCATATTTCAGGCTGTTGTAAACCGAAGGACTTAAAAAATCGCCGGCAATTACAAGCAATGTATTTGCATCTTTAAGCAGGTATTCTTTTTTAATTGTTGCCACCCGTGCCATCCCTCCTGCTTTACCTCCATCCAGTGGTGCAATTTCATAAACATCATTTATTTGTATAAAAGTCAGATCAATTTTTCCATTATCTGCTGAAGCAGCAATATTTTTAGAACTGCTGCACGAATTCAGGAGAAGAGAAACAAAAAATACAGAAAGCGTTAATAATTTTTTCATGCAGTTTTTAAAGCTAAAATAAGGAATGCAATATTAAAATCCACCAAACATATTTGGATACTTAGCCAGTATGTCTCTATTAAAATATTTTTTCAATACATTTTTAAAATCTTCCAGCTTACGCACATTATTCAGGTTCTTGTCTGTTTCCCAATACGGAAGTTCCACCATACGCTTATCTAAAGCAATATCCAGGTTCCTGATGGCTTCTGCAGGTTGTTTGCCAACACTGTAAGCTGCTGCTAAATTATAATACCCCCAGGGATCATTGGGCAGGTAAGCGATTTGGTTTTTGAACATGGCAATTGCCTCAGGTATTTTGCGCTGGTTAAGCAGGCTGTAGCCGAGCCTTTCCAGGATTGCTTTTTCATTTTTATTTATCTGGAAAGCCTTGTTGTAATAAAATTCACTACTGTCAAATTTAGCCAGCTGCAAAAAATATACATCACCTGTATGCTTATACCCGTTCCATTCGTTAGGTAAATAGCTGTTGTATCTTCTAAATGCAGCTATCGCTTCTGCACTTTGCTTCTGATCGCTGTAAATGGCTCCCAGGTTAAAATATACATTGGCATTATTTGGCTGTATCAATGCAACTCTTTTAAAATCGATCAATGCGCCATCAATATCATTCAAAATATATTTTGCATTACCCCTGTTTAAAATTGCTGCTGCCAAATTTGCATCAAGCGCTATGGCCTTATTATAATCGGCTATTGCTTCCTGGTAATTCTTCTGCAAATTCTTAATGGAGCCCATGCCCATATAACCCTCTGCATCATTCGGCCTTAGTTCAATATATTTTAAATAGTCCTTACCCGCTGCCTCATAATTTTTTTGGGCATAATATAATACTGCCCGGTTCTTTATAGCAACGGCATAGGCAGGATCAATTTCAATTGCTTTATCATAATCCTGTAAAGCTGAGACATTATTATTTTGCCTGTAATAAACAAGGCCCCTGTCGTTGTAAGCATTGCTGTAAGCCGGGTTTAGCTCAATGGCTTTTGTATGATCTGCTATTGCTCCTTCAAAATCCTTAAGCGTATACTTCACCAGCCCACGGTTATGCAGTGCTTTTTCATTCTTAGGATCAAGCTCAATGGCTTTATTAAAATCCAGGAGCGCCCCATTGTAACTCTTTTCTTTGAATTTGGTCAGCCCCTGGTTATTGTATTCTGTAGAAGTTTGTGCCCATGTTGTGTGCAGGCCAGTGACAAGGATAAGTAACAGTAATATGCTTTTATTTTTTTTCATATCGATAATATTTAGGTTTTACAAAAACCAGGATACTTAAAACAGGTTTTTCAATACCAATGCTGCAAACAGTGTTCCATAAAAAATCATGGCCGCCTCCACGCAAAATACTATTTATAAAACAGCTAACTTTATCAACCTTCAAATTCTTATCTTGGACAAAAATTACCTCGATAGCCTGCCCTATGACCCCAAAAATTACAGCTTTAGAAAAAACAATAATTAATTTATGAAGATATATCATGCCATTACCCAAACAGATATTGAAAAATGCTTTGAAGTTATGAAAGAACTCAGGCCGCACCATACGCAGGAAAGTTTTGTTACTGCTATCCAACAAATGAAAACAGAAGGCTACCAGTTAATCTATCTTGAAGACAACGGCCAGGCAGTTTGTGTAGCAGGTT
>JBBSJI010000239.1:0-2011 GCA_038257425.1 Chitinophagales bacterium | reverse complement strand
TTACAGATCTTAATAAAGACAACAAGCCAGACCTAATAATGGGTGGCAACCTGTTTGATTTTCCACCACAGTTTGGCCGTTTAGATGGCAGCTATGGCCATGTGTTGTTAAATACCGGCGGCGGCAAATACAAATGGGTAGCCGCTTCAAAAAGTGGATTGAGTATAAGAGGTGCGATAAAAGACATCAAAGAAATAAAAATAGGGGCCGGCAATAAAAGTTACTTTACCATCACACAAAACAACCAGCAGCCGGTAATGCTGCAAATAAAATAATAAGAGCATAAACGCATTATGCTGAAAAACCAAATTTCGTATTGATCATCACCCAAAAATATGGTACACTCATAAGCAATAACATCCGGCTGCTTGGCACAGCTATACTGCTGCTGTACCTGCTGTTTTTTATTTCTTGTAACAAATCATCTTCTAACGAAAAGCCCCTGTTTACGCTGTTAGACGGTACCGGAATAAATTTTATAAATACTGTAGCCGACTCCAAAACCGAAAACAGTTTTCTCTTTCGTAATTTTTACAATGGAGGTGGTGTAGCCACAGGGGATATCAACAACGATGGCCTGCCTGATGTAATGCTCACTTCAAACATGGGTGAAAACAAATTATACCTGAACAAGGGCAATTTCAAATTCGAAGATATCTCTATACAGGCAGGTCTTCGCCAGGATAGCATGTGGAGCACAGGAGTGGTAATGGTGGATGTAAACAATGATGGCTGGTTGGATATATATGTTTGTAATTCAGGACACATTAGTTCTGGCAACCGCTTGAATAAATTGTACATCAATAATAAAATTTCATCGTCATCCAATGAAGGTTCAAATTCGGAAATTAGCTTTACGGAATCTGCAGCCGCATATGGACTTGATCATTCCGGTTACTGCACCCAGGCATCTTTTTTTGATTACGATCTTGATGGTGACCTCGATTGTTTTTTAATAAACAACAGTCCCCTGCCATTCAGTGCATTAAATTATGGTGAGATGCGGGATAAGGATATTTCTAAATGGAAAGTAGATGACCACCTGCGAGGTGGAGGGAATCATTTATTTCGCAATGACAATAATTTTTATAAAGAAGTTACCAAAGAAGCTGGCTTGCATGTAGGCCTCATCAGCTTTGGCTTGGGCGTTTCTATTAGCGACATCAACAATGACGGCTACCCCGATATTTATGTGGGTAATGATTTTGTTGAAAAAGATTACCTATACATCAATCAAAAAAACGGCACGTTCAAGGATGAGTTAGAAGATCGCATTCAAAAAATAAGCATGTCTTCTATGAGCAGCGATGTGGCAGACATCAACAATGATGGTTACAACGAGATCTTTACGACAGACATGATTCCCGATGATGATTACAGGTTGAAAACAACCGGCACCTACGATAATTTTGATTTGTATTACAGCAAACAAAAAGCTGGCTTGTATCATCAATATGTAAAAAATTGTTTGCAGTTAAACAACAGGGATGGTAGTTTTTCTGAAATAGGAGATTTCAGTGGCGTATCGGGCACAGACTGGAGTTGGGGCGCTTTATTTTTTGATGCAGACAATGATGGCTTCAATGATATTTATGTTTGTAATGGCATTAATAAAGATGTGGGCGATTTAGATTATCTCGATTTTTTTTCTAACGAAGTATATTCAAAAATGCTGCAGACCGGCAAGAGGGAAGACATAGATGAAGTGCTCAAACACATACCCGTACATCCTTTACCTAACCGTGTATTTAAAAACATGGGTAATTTAAAATTTGCAGATGTTGGTATAGATTGGGGCTTTGATAAACCAAGCTTTTCTAATAGCGCTTCTTATGTCGATTTAGACAACGACGGCGATTTGGACCTGGTAGTAAACAACGAGAATCAGCCGGCCTTTGTGTACAGGAACAATAGCCGTGAGCAGAACAAGCACAATTTTATCGGGTTAAAATTATCTGGCACAAAGCAAAATACTTTTGCCATAGGCAGCCGTATATTGCTGTACAGCGGT
>JBBSJI010000238.1:0-2043 GCA_038257425.1 Chitinophagales bacterium | reverse complement strand
GTATAATGGTGGACTGGCTGAAGGTTTCTTTTGTATGTGCATGATGTTCTATCTCTCCAGAAAATTTTACATTACATTTTTCTGCAACTTTTTCCATCAAACGTTCAAATAATTCATTTACACCGGCATCATTAAACTGTGAGGCAATGGTACCAACTACTGGCAATTCCTCATCTTTAGCGTTGAACAGAGTGTGATTGCGTTTGTATTGCTTGCGTACATCATGCAAAGCATCCAGGGCTCCGGCTTTATCAAATTTATTTAAACAGATAACATCGGCATAGTCGAGCATGTTAATTTTTTCAAGCTGCGATGGTGCTCCGTATTCTGGTGTCATCACATACATGCTGATATCTACATAATCTAAAATAGAAGCATCACTTTGTCCTACACCGGCGCTTTCTAAAATAATAAAATCGTAGTTAGCTGCTTTACAAATGTCAATTGCCTCCTGTACATATTCACTTAAGGCTTTATCACTTTCTCTTGTTGCCAGGCTACGCATATAAGCCCGTGGCGAAGAGATGGAATTCATCCTGATACGATCACCCAGTAAAGCGCCGCCTGTTTTTTTCTTGGATGGATCAACAGAAATTACAGCGATGGTTTTATCATTATAGGCATTTAAAAACCTGCGGACGATCTCATCGGTAACAGAAGATTTTCCTGCGCCGCCTGTGCCTGTTATTCCTAATACCGGGATGATTTTGTCCGTTGTCTGTTGCTCATTGCTTGTTGATGCAACGCCATTTTCTACATTTGTAATTTGCCTTGCAATTTTTCTTACATCATTTACTTCACCCAAGGTCATAGGCGTTTTATAATTGCCGTTGCCATTCAGAGCAAAGTCGCAGGAAAGGATAACATCTTCAATCATTCCCTCCAATCCCATATGTCTGCCGTCATCCGGACTGTAAATCCTGGTAATCCCGTAATTGTGTAATTCTTTTATCTCTGATGGAAGAATGGTGCCTCCGCCGCCACCAAATATTTTTATATGCCCACAACCATTTTCATTAAGCAGGTCTTTCATGTATTTAAAGAATTCAACATGGCCACCCTGGTAACTGGTAATGGCAATACCCTGTACATCTTCTTCAATGGCGCATTCCACAATTTCGGCTACGCTGCGGTTGTGACCCAGGTGTATAATTTCGGCTCCCTTGCTTTGCATGATACGGCGCATAATATTGATAGCAGCATCGTGCCCATCAAATAAGGCTGCGGCTGTTACTATGCGTACTTTATTCTGAAGTGTAAATGACATAAGGATTCAGCAATTATTTTTTTGCTTTGTACACAGGTCAAAGCAATTACAATCGATTTGTAAAATTACTGATTAAAGATTGGAAAAAATACTAACTGCCTGAATGGTTTACTCCATGCTTTTACCAAACAAAGCTCCAATATCAACCAAGGTGCCTATCGAAAAATTAAAAATGCGGTAGTCTATATAATTTCTCGACATTAAGAATGATAATCCTCCCTGAACTTCAAATCGTAAACCCGGTAAATTTTTAAAACCAAAACTGTTTACGGTTGCCGGTTCAAAAAAAACTTTTCCCCTGGTAGTCAAATCATCCAGGTGATAGGTACTTAATTGGACGGACGAGTAACTAGTTTTTATGCTGCTGTAATTTATACTGCTGAACCGTAAAGCAATAGATGTAGTAAAACTTCCTTTACTCCTGAAAAGAAAAGCAGGCTGCAGATAAACTTTTCTAATGTTTGCCTGGTGATAATTATTTCCGAATCTATCAATATCGGTAAAACTGAATTTACCTAAACCTGCACCAACAAAAATTTGAAAAAAACATTTTTTTTATCATTGATGGGCAGGTAATAACCCAGCCCGATTTCGGTAATATTTCTTTTATACTTTAAAATTAAACTGTCAGGGGTAACTGCCGTTTTTTCCCAACGGTAAAAATGACTGGCCTGTATGGCAAAATTATCTGTGATAGCTACTGCGCCATGCAGATCGTAACCACGGCTGCGGTTATCTATCTTATTACCTTCCTGTTCTTGCTGCCCAACAAAATT
>JBBSJI010000237.1:0-2073 GCA_038257425.1 Chitinophagales bacterium | reverse complement strand
ATCGGCACGTTTACCATGGTGGTTTATTTTCTCTTCGTTAGCTTTTATATCATCTGCTAATTCTATTGCCAATTGCATATTGCCAATTGCCAATTCAGCTTTCAATTCCTCAATCAATTCAGTATTCACTTCACTAAAATTGTTTACAAAGTTCAACGGGTTCTGAATTTCATGCGCAATGCCTGCGGTGAGTTCGCCGAGGCTGGCCATTTTTTCGGATTGTACCAGTTGGGTTTGGGTTTGTTTTAGTTCGGTTAACACTTTATTTGTTTGGTCCCGTTGGTATTCAATTTCTTGTTTTTGCTTTTGCAAAAGGGTGTTGGCTTTTTGTTTTATCCGGTTACTGCGGATTAATACAATTACCGAGATAATAATTAAACCCAACACAATTAATGCGCTGATTAAAAAATTACGCTGCCCTTTTTTTTGTTCGTTTAGTTCTGTTATCTGCGCTTCTTTTTTGGAAAGATCATAATTGTATTGAAGCATGCTGGTTTTATTGGTGATCTCACTGTTGAGCATACTATCCCGGTAAGCGATGTACTGTATGTGATTGAGGTAAGCATTTTGGTAATCTCTTTTATAAGTATAGGCATTGGCAAGAGCAAAAGTATTGTCTCTTAAATATTCTACTGTTCCCATTTCTTTTGCAGCAGCCAAACCTTGCTGCCCGTAATAGATGGCACTATCCACCATCTGTTTCTTTAAATAAGCCCGCGATAAAATCCCATAAATCCAACTCTCACCTTCCTTATCATCTTGTTCTTTTGCCATGGCCAATGAATTAAAAGCGTATTTGAAAGCTAAGGGCAAACTATCTAATTTTGTGTACACATCTGCAAGATTGCTTTCTGCTACTGCAATAGAATTTGCATCAGTTTCTCCATCTAAACTTTCTTTATAATTTTTTATGGCTGCGGGGTAATTGCCCATTAACCGATATCGTTCGCCAATGTTAGTAAGAATAATTCTCGCTAAATCTTTATTGCCCAATATTTTATTTGCATTTACTGCTTTTTCATAAAATAGCAGCGCATTTTCTTGATCACCTATCACACTGTACAACGTGGCTAAATCACTCCATGAAAGGGCAAGGTTTTTTAAACTGCCGGTAGCTTCTGCAGAAGCAAGGGCCTTTAAATAATATTTCATGGCATTGGGGTAATCAGTCAGTGAAACATTGTATATAGTTCCAATTATTTTCTGTGCCAAAAACTCAAACTCTTTATTGCCTGTTTGCAGGGCAAGTTTTTCTGCCTGTAGCCCGTAACTCAATGCCTTTTTATTGTCAACAACTCTCGCATTGAATGCCATTCTTGACAATATAAGGCTGAGAAGATTTTTATTACCGGTTTTTTTTGCAATGGATTCTGCCTGTTGTAAAACAATAGCAGCTTTGGGTTGGTCGCCGGCCTGTGTGTATGCAGTTCCGAGATTTGACAACGCATAGCCTTCGCCTTCAGCGTAATTTATTTTACGGGAAATAGTTATCGCTTCATTGGCCGCATCTTCCTTTAAATCAGATGCCAACCCATATGATCTGCCAAGTTCATTTAAGCGGTTCACCCTAAAAGTGTCTTGTTTAGGATGGTTGCTTATTTGGGTTTTTAATTTATCAATTACAATATCCTGCGCAGTGGCGCAGAGGATATTAAAGAGCAAGGCTAAGGAAAGTAGTTTGTATTTGATAGTAGCAGTTATGGTCATGATGAATGTTATTTTGGTATTTTGCTGTTGTAAATTAAATACAATATAAATTAAAAATATAGTGACTTATATGATTGTTTTATTTATCATAAAAGGAGTGTTTAAATAGCATCACCCGGCTGAATCATGAATTTCATAGATAAAATGATTTTACTTATTTGTTCAGTTTTATTTTTTATTTCTGGGTCATTCTTTTTTCTTTGCAATAAGTATTTTAGCCAACAGGTAACACAATAGTAAACACACTATCTTCCCCCCGTTCGACCGGGTCGTTCGGGCGGGCTTCCTTCGTATCCACTTTCAATTCTCCACCATACCCTTTTATCTGAATCACGGATTTAAGGGGTTTTTGGATTTCACTGATTT
>JBBSJI010000236.1:0-2077 GCA_038257425.1 Chitinophagales bacterium | reverse complement strand
TTGGCTTTGCGTTTTTGTGGTGTAAAGGCATCGTCCTGTATGCCCATGCTTTGTTTTTGCTGTTGGCAAAGTGTACCCACGGTATTTTCTACAATGTATTTGGTAATGTAACGGGGTGTGTAAAACACGCCGTCTTTTTTGCGTTTGGTTTTGGTTTTATCTATGGCTGTGCCTTCAAGCTGTGCCTGCACTTCTTCAATTTCGCCCAGGCTGTGTTCAAAAATATGGCCCAGTATGTTTACATCTACTTCGCTGTCATAATCATACTTGCTCAGGGTAAGGCCGCCTTTGTGTAAGAGGTTATCGGCAATTTGTATATTATCTAAAATATCGTCGGGTGCAAACAGGCCGCCGTTGTAGGCAAATATTTCTTCCTGCCTGCCCACGTAGCCGGTATTGAGGTAACCAAAGTATTTTATAAAACGGTGGTATAGCGGCACATAATTATCAAGTTCTTTCAAATCCTGCCACTGCGATAAAATACGCCGCACACTGTTTGGCGGCAGCAGTCCTCTATCTTCGGCAAAGAGTATAAACAATAAACGGTCAAGCAGTTTCTGTGTTTTTTTAAACAACTCCAGCTTATTGTATTGCGGGTTTAATGCGGCAATATTTGTAAAGAGTTCTTTTTTAAAGCCTGAGTAATCGGCATATAATTTTTTGGTTACGTTTTCTTCCTGGGATATAGAGGCCTGCTTCATTTTAAGCGGCACATCATTTTGTATAGATTGCTGCTGCAGGCACAGGTATAAAACGGCAAAGCGCTCTTCGGTTAAAGTAAAGAGGTTAAACTCTTCAAAATCGGTTGAATCGTTTATATAAAAGCGCAGCTTTTCAAAATTGCTGGTAATGGCATACACACAATTTTTGTGTTTATGCTTGTAACCAAAAACCTGCTTTTCTATCTTATCAAGTTCGGTGGTGCCGGTATCCTTCAATTCAATTACGCCGATAATATTATCATCACGCAGTAAAGCGCCGTCGCTTTTGGTAGCATCAGTTTCGGTTTTCTTTTCTAAAACAAAATTGTAGTGGGGCTGTGGTTTTAATGTATAGCCCAGTATGTTTACAAATAGATCCCGTACAAAACCTTCCTGGTATTCTTCTTCTTTGGCATCCCAAATGTTTTCCTGTATGCTGGGGTTATGAAAATGTGCCTGGTATTTTACCCATGCAGCTTTTACAGCATCTTTATTGAGGTCGCCAATTTGTTTTTTAATAACTGATTGCTGAAAAAGGGCCATAGTTAGTTATGTATTACCGAAAATAAGAAAAAGAAAATTGGCATTAATAATTCTTCTATTCCTGATATTATTCGGTCCCCCAATTAATAAACCAGATGTTACCTATATACCCCTTTAAAAATCACCGCATTTAAGTTAGCTTTGAATTATAAAAACGTTTCAACAATGTTTCAAAAAATAAAAAAGATTGCCCTTGTTGCTTTATGCATCTACATCCCCTTTTGCAGTATGGCCTGGGGTGTACTTGGCCACCGCATTGTAGGTGAGATAGCAGACAGCTATTTAACCAAAAAGACAAAAAGAGAAATATTTAAAATACTGGGCAATGAAAGTATTGCCATTGCCAGCAACTGGCCCGACTTTATAAAATCGGACCCGGCGTATGATTACCTGGATACCTGGCATTATATTAATTTAAAGGGTGGCCTCAGCGAAGAGTTTGTAAAAAATTACTTAGCCACCGATACGGTTACCGATGCCTACACCAAAATAAACTGGCTTACCGCACAGTTAAAAAACAAAGACCTGGAGCAAGATAAAAAGGTTTTGTACCTGCGCCTGCTTGTACATATTGTTGGCGATATACACCAGCCCATGCATGTGGGCAGGTTTGAAGACCGGGGTGGAAACAGTATAAAGTTATTATGGTTTAATGCCCCCACTAACCTGCACACCGTATGGGATAGCAGGCTGGTAGATTTTCAACAACTGAGTTATACTGAATATGCTGCTGCAATTAATTTTTCAACTAAACAACAAAGAAAAGAATGGCAGGCCGAGCCGGTGAGCGACTGGATATGGCAATCGTATGCACATGCACAAAAAATTTATGG
>JBBSJI010000235.1:0-2079 GCA_038257425.1 Chitinophagales bacterium | reverse complement strand
TTAGAATTTCTTTCTGTCCCTTTGCGCAACCTCCGCGTGCTTTGCGGTAAAAAAAACCGAAACCTAGGAGGTAAAAAAATTATCCTCAACCGTTTTGGCGAACCCGTATTTTCTCGATTGGCGTATTTTCGGCCAAAACTCGGAATCATATATTTATTATTTTCTACCTATATAGCGTCCCTACAGGCATCCGCGTTAACTTAAGAGTAGATTGCACTAAGATCCTGCTGATAACTGGTTCTTTTATTTCTTTTTTCATAGCAACAATATTTAGCCATTATTGTAATTATTGGTCCGGGTTTACATGGATCATTTTGTAATTCTTTCAGTATGCCTGCTATTTTTTGCGGGTGTCTAATTAAGTAATGGGTAACTTTGATCAGACTCAGGTCTTTGTTCAACACTGCTTTGACCACTAATCTACATGGCGTGTAAATAATTTGTGTACAGATGATTATCATTATAAATCGTGACCAGAGTATTACCCATAGCTGAATTTTGGACACATTATGTACTCTGTCAAAAGCCATATTGCTTTTCCAGGATTTAAAAATTATTTCAATTCTCCATCGGAGCTTGTAGAGGGTAAATATCCTGTCTCCATTTACGATTTCTTTCTCAATCGTGGTGAGATAAATACCCCAACCCAGCAGTTCGAGATACTCCGCATTGGGCATACTTTTATTCTCCTTTTTGGCCTTCATCCGCCTATGATTGGCGATTTCTTCGGATACGGGTAAAGCTACAAGCCTTACTTTGGTTTTGCTTTTGTTGTTGAGTTTTATCACTAAGTCAATGCGGTTAGTTTTTTTTAGGAGTGCCAACAGATCAATTGGCTTTTCGCTTTTAGGATCAAGCAGCACCAGCTTGTATTTGTACCGGTAAATGCAATCGGCCCCCAGGTCCAGGTGGCGTTGTATCTCATCGGCTGTTAAATATCCACGGTCCCTTAAGGTCAAGTCTCCTTTTTCCAAGTCTAGTTCAGCACCTGCCTGATAGTCAGCTTTACTGTAGCTGTCTATGGAGAAGGCCAAAAACTGTTCGCTAACGATGTCATAAACCCCTTGGACACGTGCATTGCACACCGTTGAATGACCATTGCTTACACCTGAAAAATCACAGAACAGTCTCTGGGGCAACCTGATAATGGTACTATCCTGAACAATAATCCTGTTGAACAAAAGAGATTCCGGCTCATGCTTACCATTTAAAAACTTGTTTCGGACGACCAATTCAAACACCTTTTTGAGAAAGATTAGGCATTGTGCGTTTATTTTTTTCCAAACCGAAACTTTACTTACCGATGATCCAGTATCACATTCAAGCCGGGCAGCAAGATCATTATAGCTGACAGAGCCCTGAGCTGATTCTAGGCAAAGCGCAAAGAGTAAATCAGCAGGGTATATGGTACGCTTACGCACGATCAGTCCGGCTTCAAAGGCTAGATCCAACAAGACGTCATTGGTGATATTGAGGGCATTGAAGAGGTTAAAAAATTCAATTTTTTCCAGGTTTAGCTTAGGTTTCAATAGTTATTTGTTATAGATTTATAATAGTAAATATACTATTATAAAAGCAATAAAAAAATGGGTTACAAAGTTAAAATACAGCGAGTTGATCGCGGAAAGACTAATTCTTATTACATCAATTTTCCGGCAGCTCTGGCTGAGTCCTGCGGGATAGAAAAAGCAGAAGAATTAGAATGGGAAATAGAGGACAGAAATACTTTTGTCTTAAAACGGGTGATCAAAAAAGAATCAATTCTCAAAAAGAAAGGTGGTGCCAAAAAGAAATAGGAGTCATATAAATGACTATCAGCGGCTTAAGGCTTAAGTTAACGCTTATGCCCGGCACCAGGAGAAACAAGTTTCCATTGCTACCGGGATCATTCTTGGCTTTACAAGACGTAAAGCCTGCCCCTGCTTAATGGGGAGATTTTAGTTTTAGGTATTGTAAAATACTTATACTATTGAGGTTTTCAATAAATTAAAATAATTACACAAAATGCTTATGGATAAACTGTTTGAAAGCTATCCAGATTAAACCTCCAATGAATAAAACCCCAATGGTTATAAATTC
>JBBSJI010000234.1:0-2100 GCA_038257425.1 Chitinophagales bacterium | reverse complement strand
TTTTATAAATACACACGGTACCGGCACCGAAAATAATGATGAAGTTGAAAGCAGAGCTATGATCCGTTTATTCAATGATCCCCCTGCATTTGTTTCTACCAAAGCAAATATCGGGCATACGCTTGGCGCTGCAGGAGCAATAGAAGCTGTTTATAGTATTTTAAGTTTAATGCACCAGGAGGTTTATCCTCACCTGCATTTTGAAAATCCAATTCCTGCAACAGGTTTATCTCCTGCTCCTTCGTATAAAAAAAGGCCTGTGCAGCATGTTATGAGTAATTCATTCGGCTTTGGAGGTAATTGTTCTTCACTTGTATTTTCAAAAGTCTGAGATCATGTTGTACATCCATCAAACATATTGTATATCGCCACAACAAAACTTACTGCAAGCTGATATTGAACTGCTCAATGAGCCTGTTGATAAAAAATTATCAGCCATTGAACCTGGTTACGAACAAATTCCACCGGGTGTTTTAAGAAGGATGGGCAAAGGAATAAGAATGGGCGTGGGTGCAGCTTTGCCTTTGGTCAGTCAAAACCCCGCATGTAATGGAATCATCATCGGCTCAGCAAATGCGGGCATGGAAGACTGTATAAAATTTTTAAACCAGATCGTTCATTACGAAGAAGGTCAGCTCTCTCCCGGCAGTTTTGTACAAAGCACCAGTAATGTAATTGCCGGTCAGTTAGGGTTGATCAGCAAAAACAAAGGTTATAATGTAACGCATGTACACCTTGGGCTTGCTTTTGAAAATGCATTGATCGATGCCATCATGCAGCTCAATGAAAATCCATCAAACAGTTATTTACTGGGCGGAGTAGATGAAATTTCTGCCTATCATTACAATATCGAAACCCTTGCAGGCGCTTATAAAAAAGAAGCCGTATCAAATAAAGCAATGTATGAAGTGGACAGCCCCGGCTGCATTGCAGGCGAAGGCGCAACCATGTTTATAGTAAATACAGAAGCTAAAAATGCAGTTGCAAAAGTTGTCGCCATCAGCACGCTGCACTCCACTGATATCGAATTGGTAAAACAGCAATTAAACATCTTCCTGCAAAAAAATATAGAAGAAGGCAAAGTAATTGATCTTTATATTTCGGGGGAGAATGGCGATAACAGAACCCTTCCTTTTTATAATGCCTGCCAGGCCATGCTGGCTGATGATATCCCTGTTGTGCGTTATAAACACATAACAGGTGAATATGCTACCGCATCGGCTGCAGGCCTCTGGTATGCCACCCAGGTATTGCAAAACCAGGAACTGCCAGAACACATGTTTAAAAGATCTTCTACAAAAAAAGGGTATAGAAATATTTTGATGTATAATACCTTTAAAGGAAATCAGCATAGTTTTATTTTAGTTTCTGGATAAATATTTATGCCTGGGTGATTTTTTATAATAGCAATCTAAAATTTGGTTGTTATAGAATGAGCCCATCGGGTAATTTCATTAAGTTAAAGATGAATTGCTCTGCCCTTTAGGTCAGGGAACAAATTGGCACTCCAGAAATTGGGCTTTAGCCCAACAATTTGATTTTGGCTAAAGCCGGCGATACATCATGATATCGTTCACCACCCTAAAGTGCAGTGCAATTCAATTACAGGAGCTAACTTAATTACATTGCCGATCGGGGCAAGTAAGAAATTAAGAAAAATAAAATTGCAGAGAATCATTTTTTTTAATATACAAAAAATGTTTCCAGGTATAAGTATTGAGTAAGAAATATTTTGACGTGAATTGTATTATAAGTAATTTGATTTTTTTAATGCTGAACCTAAAAAAGATCTTTTGTGGTTTCAAATTGAAACATCGAATCAAGGTGGCAAAACATTTCTTGCTGATTTTATGTTTAAACTTTCCCTTGCTGAATGGCAGGATATCCGGTTACATTCTGTGACCGCATGGAAAGTTTGAATGTGCAGGATAAAAAAATGAAAAAATGAAAAAAAAGTGGAGCATTCTTTTTTATATTATAATTGTTGCAGGCCTGGGCTTTGTTATTTACTGGATAACAAAACAAGGCAATGCATTACAAAGTCCTGCACTCAATGCTCAGCAAACACAAACTGCAAAAGATACAGCTTCAGTCTCTGAT
>JBBSJI010000233.1:0-2147 GCA_038257425.1 Chitinophagales bacterium | reverse complement strand
TCCTTCATTTCCCAAACTTGGTCGATAAGCATCGTTATAAAAGCAAATCAAATCGGGACCCCAAAACAGAAACATTGGAAATTTAGAATTGAGTATGATACTCAATGTAGTTTTTAAACTTTGCGGCCAATGATGAGGCACACCAAGATCAGTCTTGCTCCAATTTTTTGTACGGGTAAGCTCTCCCATTTGGCCACCGCCAGTAAGAAACGCAGGTATTGATTTATCTTTCGCCTTCATGATTTATTACTGAATACAGTGAGCAGTGATTGTAAGTATTGTAAAGATGTAAATTTGTTCTGAAGAAAAAAAGATTTTAAAATTATTTGTTTTTGTACAGGTATATGGCACTTCAAAAATTTTAGTAGTCAAAAAATTGTTCCTTTTCTGTATTGCTATTCCTGGTGTAATGTGTGCAGGAATTTCTGTAAATTCACTTTTATATTACTGTTTTAAATGAAGCAAAAGCACAAATGCCATGCCTGAATCTTTGGGTATTGCCTTAAACTATTGTTTAAATGCATCAAGCCCGCCGGCAGAGGCTCCAATACCCACAATAGGAAGGTTATGGGCGGAGGCAGATGGCTTGGCTTTCTCCCCGATTTCTCCAATTTTATTTTTTGGCTGTATTTAATAGTTTATCCCATTAATACGTAAAGGTAAAAGGGGGAATTCATTTCTGGCCACCGGCACGAACACCATCAACGGCAGTCAGTGGGCTTTCGACAGGTGGAACACAAACAGCGGCAAAGGTAGTATCTGTGCCCGGTGCTAAAAAGTTTAATGAAGACTAAGATTTATTTTGCTGTAATTCGTTAAGTTGAGTTTTATATTCTTTAATTACAGTTCGTGCATGTATTCGCAATTCCATTTCATCAGTGACAATGCCTGCCAATTGTTTAAGCATTTCCTGTTGGTCGGAATTTATGTAACGTGTTCTTTTATCAATTATGCAAAATGTACCCAAATTATAGCCTTCTTTTGTACGCAGGGGTGCTGCTGCATAAAATTGGAGTCCAAAATCTCCAGCTACAAGAGGATTAGCCAAGCAACGTGGGTCATTTTTTGCGTCTTCTACTAAGTAAACATCATCAGATAAAATTGCCGATGCACATAATCCTGGGTACTTGTCAATTTGGTTTACCTCTATTCCATAATGAGATTTGAACCATATTCTGTCAGTATCCACGAGGCTTATTATTACAATCGGAACATTAAATATTTTTGATGCTAACGCAGTCATTTTATTAAAACTTCCATCTGGTGGGCTGTCAAGTATATCTATTTTATGAAGTGCTTTAAGTCTCTCTTTTTCCTTAGTTACTTTTTCCATTTGGATTAATTTTATCAAAAGTATAAAAAAAAATATTTATCCGGAAGGCCGGTATTTTATTACAAATGCCCATTAAAAAAGTTACTTCTTTTTAACTCCCGCTTTCTTAGCAGCTGCCTTTTTCTTTGCAGGTGCTTTTTTGTCAAATGCTTTTGGGTCTATAGCTGTTATCATAGCTTTTGCTTCATCAAGGCTAATAGTGGCAAGTGCTTCGGTAGTGTATTTGCCTTTTGGCAGGCGCAGGCGCTTTTTGCCGTAAACGGCTTCGGGTCCCCAGCGGCCGTTTTGAAGAGAAATCTTTTCTTCGGGCCACTGCTGAATAAAACGGTTTGCTTCTTTAACCATTTTAGCTTCTATCAGTTCATTAATACTGATTTGAGAAAGGTTTTCAAAATCGTAGCGTGCAGGCACGTTTATAAACATGTCGTTCCACTTAATAAAAGGCCCAAAGCGGCCTTTACCTTTTGTAACTGGTTTTTCATCATAAAAACCAACTGGCGCATCTTCAAATTTTTTGGCATTGATGATCTCGATGGCTCTTTCTAAAGTAACGCCTGATGGTTCTTCCCCGCGTGGTAAAGAAATAAACTGATCACCAAATTTTACATAAGGCCCAAAACGCCCAATGTTTACCGAAATCTCCAAACCTTCATGTTCACCGAGCGGAGCACCCAATTTAAAAAGTTCCTGCGCTTCTTCCATCGTGATGGTCTCTATACTCTGCGATGGTTTAAGTTTGGCAAACTTTGGTTTTTCATCTCCTTCACTAACACCTATCTGTACCATGGGGCCATAGCGGCCCATACGTGCAATA
>JBBSJI010000232.1:0-2182 GCA_038257425.1 Chitinophagales bacterium | reverse complement strand
TCAACTGTCTGGATCAATAAACCATCTTTTGTAAACCTGGAAGTAAATAAGGACGGGCCTGTAACATTTGACCTGGTAAAGGTTTCAATGGCCGTATAATTGCGGTTGATGTTTTTTTCTACAAGAAAACCTTCACTGGGGGTTCCGTCATCTTCAAAGCTGGTTATTTTAACCGATTTTATATTTTGGTCTTTAAGCTGAGCCAGTTCATCCAGGAGCTGTTTATTGCTCACTATATCTTTGTAATAATACTGTGCCTGGCTGGTTAAGGACAATATAAGCATGCAACCGGCTACCAATATGTTTCTTATCATCATTATAATTTTCTGCTGCAAATTTAAACTCTTTTATCAACCTTAAATGTACAATACTGGATAAGCCCTTAAACTTTATTATTTTTAACAAAATTAACGCACCATGAGTCGTCCTAAACTGAGGAAGGAAACCAACTGCCTCAATTGTAATACTGAATTAGCCGGAAGATATTGCCAGAACTGCGGACAGGAAAATGTAGAGACCAAAGAATCTGTCTGGTACCTTATATCTCATTTCTTTAAGGATATTACCCACTTTGATGGAAAATTTTTCAGCACAATCAAATACTTATTTGCAAAACCAGGGTTTCTTTCAAAAGAATATATGATCGGCCGAAGGGCCAGCTATGTAAACCCCATCCGTCTATATGTTTTCACTTCAGCTTTTTTTTTCCTGATATTTTTTTCATTTATGAGCGTGGATAACAAAGCACTCATTGGAAACGCTACCATAAATGGTAAAACCTATGCTCAAACACTGGAAATGGATTCTGTTGCATTTGATGCATACAGCAAAGAATTAAATAAAGATGATGAAAGAAAGGAACTGCCAATGACCCGTGAAGCGTTTAAAAAATATTTCGACAGTACAATTCTTAACAGCGGGTTTAGCATTACAAAGAACAAGTACGCATCAAAAGCAGCCTATGATTCAGTTTTACTTTCTGGTAAAAAGAAACACAACTGGCTGCAGCGACAAATGATCTACAAAGAAATTGAACTGAATGAGAAATATGGAAATAATGCTAACCTGGTAACAAAGCAATACTTAAATATCCTGCTGCACAGCCTGCCACAGATGTTCTTTATATTGCTGCCCCTGTTTGCCCTTATACTTAAACTGCTGTATATACGGCGCAAAGATTATTACTATGTCAATCACAGCATCTTCAGCATTCATTTCTATATTTTTTGCTTTATCACTATGCTGTTGATGTTTGCACTAGGGAAATTAAATAACCGCCTTCATTGGGACCTGGTAACATTTATTGAGGTGGTGCTTGGCTTCTATATATTTTTCTACCTGTATAAATCAATGCGTAGATTTTACCAACAGCGTAGGGGAAAAACAATGCTTAAATTTTTTATTCTCTGCTTTTTGCTTCTGTTAACTATGCTTGCTTTGTTTTTTATCTTTATTATATACTCCTATTATAAACTGTAAAAAAATATGTCTTTACAAAATGCTGATGCCTTTAACAGGCTGGTGAAAATTATGGATGAGTTAAGGGAAAAATGTCCCTGGGATAAAAAACAAACCATACAATCTTTGCGGCAGTTAACTATTGAAGAAACCTATGAACTTGCTGATGCCATTACGGATAATGACTGGAAGAGTATTAAGGAAGAACTAGGAGATATAATGCTGCACCTTGTTTTTTATGCAAAAATTGGTGCCGAAGAAAATAAGTTTACCCTGGAGGAAGTGATAAATGGCGTTTGTGATAAATTGATAAGCCGGCATCCGCATATTTATCCTTCGGCAAGCTCAGGACTTATCCATGTAAATGATGAAAATGATGTTAAAAAAAACTGGGAAAAACTGAAGCTTAAAGAAGGTAAGACATCGGTATTAAGTGGTGTACCTAAATCATTACCTTCCATGGTAAAAGCCATGCGGCTGCAGGAAAAGGCAAAACAGGTTGGGTTTGAATGGGATAACAGGGACCAGGTTTGGGAAAAAGTAGAGGAGGAACAAAAAGAACTGTTTGAAGCCATAGAAACGGGCGATATTGCTAAAATGGAGGATGAATTGGGAGATGTATTCTTTTCGCTGGTAAACTTTGCAAGGTTTTTGCATGTAGATGCGGAGAATGCCCTGGAAAGAACAAATAAAAAATTCATTACCAGGTTTACGCTTATGGAAG
>JBBSJI010000231.1:0-2183 GCA_038257425.1 Chitinophagales bacterium | reverse complement strand
ATTGCTCCTGCAGCGCCAAGCGTATGCCCGATATTTGCTTTGGTAGAAACAAATGCAGGGGGATCATTGAATAAACGGATCATAGCTCTGCTTTCAACTTCATCATTATTTTCGGTGCCGGTACCGTGTGTATTTATAAAATCAATTTGGCCGGGCGATAATTTTGCAGATTGCAATGCACCCTGCATGGAAAGAAATGGACCGTCTCCCTGTTCTGATAAGGAGGAAGGATGATAAGCATCGTTGGTATTGCGGTAGCCGGATAATTCGGCGTAAATCTTTTTATCGTTAACATCTTCTTCTTTTTCCAGAACCAGGAATGCAGCGCCCTCTCCCAGATTCAGGCCTTTCCTGTTTTCATCAAAAGGAGTGCATTTATCAGAAGATAAAATATGCAATGCATTAAAACCATTGATGGTAAATTTTGCAAGGCTATCGGCACCACCCACTATTGCTCTTTTTGCAAAGCCATTTTTTATGAGCATGGCCCCATACATAATGGCATTGGCCGATGAAGAACAGGCTGTGTTGATAGTATTGATGATACCGTTCATCTTATAATGCTTTTGCAGATACATGCATACAGATGCACAATCATACGAAGAAGTATATACAGACCCTTCATGATTTTCATTAGCATCATTATACAACTCATCTGTTAAACACATGCCGCCAACTGTGCTTGCGCCAACCAATGCAGTATCAAAAGAAACCAGGTCTGATGCAGAGATACCGGCATTTATTACTGCTTCTTCAAAAGCATGCATTGCCAGCAAAGTTGTACGGGTAACTCCCGGTTCAGTTACCTGTAATTTTTGTTGTAAAACAGCTGTGCTTATCTGTACCTGTCCAAAAGGTAATATGCCTGCATATTTTGAAGGAAAGAGATCGAGTTTATTGTGAATGCCACAGGTTCCCTGTTTAAGCGCATGATGATTTTCAGCTACAGAATTTCCTATAGCACTGATAACGCCCATGCCTGTTATGAAAATTCTGCTCATATTTTATAATTCAAAAGTAAAAAATCAAAAATCAAAACTGTTTCCGTTCGGATGCACTGTTCTTTTTTTTAATTTTTTACTTTTGATTTTTTACTTTAAAAATACCACCATCCATTTGCAGAAATTATTTAGTACGATGCTGCTCAATATAAGCAACCATGGTATTTATATCTACCAGAACTTTTCTACCCTCTTTAGGATCTTTAATATCTATACCATATTCCCTGTTCAGCAATACAATCAGTTCTATAGAATCAATGGAATCCAGGCCAAGCCCTTCGCCAAACAACGGCTCATCGTCTTTTATATCTTCGGGATTAACCGACAGGAGGTTAAGAAATTCTACTATCTGCTTCTTAAGTTGTGTTTTTAATACTGCTGTTTCCATAATAAATATTTCAGATCAGGTTTTTTCTTTTTAATCCCAAAAGGGTAATTAATTGTATAATAAAGGTAATACCTAATAAAGGTATGATACTCAAGATAACATCTTTAAGGGTTCCGCCCTCTAAAAATAATCCATAATAGGCTTCGAGACACCAATGTAATGGCGACAGCTTCATTACAAACTGGAATGATTCGGGCATGGCAAAACTGGGTACCAGCAAGCCTCCTAGCGCAGCCATTAACACAATAGAAACTGCGCCAATGCCGTTTGCCTGCTCCTGTGTTTTTGCAAATACGCCTATCATGATGGCATAGCTCACGGCACACCATCCGCAAATGAGTGTAACAATTACCACACCAGTGATATCTGCAGGTAAATTTAATTTGGGTAAACCCATTGAAGGAAACAGCCAGATGCCCATGGAAAAAACAACCATGGCCTGTAAAAAAGTTACCATTAAATAAGTAAGCTGCTTGGATATTAAGGCCACGAGGTAATTTGTGGGTAATGTTTTTAAACGGATAAAACTGCCATTCAGTTTTTCTCTTACTATGCTTCCTCCTAATGAAATTACAATGAAGAACATGGCAAAAACCGTCCATGCTGGCACATTGTGTTGCGATGCGTTTGGAATATTACGACTTCCATCCCTGGATACAGGAACTTCATTAATGGCAACCTGGTTACTCATCAGGTCTTTTTCCAGCGAATCGGGTAATGCAGTTTCATTTAAGGCGAAGTATAAACTTTTTAAAACCTCTTTATTCTGTACCATCAATAAAGAACTGCGTAAT
>JBBSJI010000230.1:0-2206 GCA_038257425.1 Chitinophagales bacterium | reverse complement strand
GTTCCATCTTCTTCGGTTGATTTTCCAATAAGAAAAACTTTGCCTTCACGCTGATAATCTGTTTCGCTGGCTAAGGCAAAACGGATGGGCTGACCTGGGTTAATTTTCCGCACATCTTTTGCAAATACATTCAGTGCCAGGTGCATGTCCTTTCTGTTGGTCAGCTCAAATAATACATCGCTCGGCTGCACATATTTTCCCCGGTTTACATTGCTTTCGGTAACGTAGCCGCTGATGGGTGAATACAGGTTTGCTGTTCTTGAAATATTACCGGATTTTACATTGTTTGCATTTATGCCGATAAGCGCCAGCTTTTGTTTCAGTCCAGCCATTTTAGCTACCATCATATTGTATTCCGAAGAGATTTGCTGCAGCGTTTTTAATGAATTGATTTCTTCTTTTTGCAACTCCTGTTGTCTTTTTAATTCCTGTTGCAGGTATGTCATCCGGCTTTTACTTTCCAAATAATCCTGCTGCATGTTTATGAACTCTGCATTTTCTATTACTGCCATTACCTGCCCCTTGCGTACTACCTGACCGGGTAATAAACCTGCGCTTTTTACAAAGCCGCCTAACGGTGCCGAGATAGAAACAACACTTTGCGGCTCCACATCAATGGTTCCGTTTACTTTTATCACACTACTTAAATTGCGCATTTCCACTTTGCCCAATTCAATAGCAGCTACTTTGTATTGGTCTGCAGTTAATGACACTTCTTCTGTTGTGGCAGCAAGTGTATCTGTTGACGTTGTTTGTTTTGTTTCTGTTTCTGATGTTTCCGTCTTATTATCTCCACATGCTATAAGCAGTAGAGAATTGATTGTTATTGTAAAAAGAATTTTATTAATCGTCTTCATCATTATTTATTTTGAAAATGAAAATTTATTTTATGCCGAGAATGGTTTCTATAGTGACTGCTACCTGGTTAAACTGGTAAATAGCATCCACATAATCAGTTCTTATTTTTAGCGCTGTTGCAAGGCTTTGCTGATATTGTATATAAGGTATCTCGCCATTCCTGAATGCCTTGTCTGCATTTTTGATGATGAGGTCTGCCTGTGGTAATGCTGTGGTTTCGTAATAATCAATTGCAGATTTTTGTTTGAGGTATTGCTGCACTATAATGTTACGCTGACCGTTTAAATTGGTTTGCTCATATTCTAAATTGGCGGCGGCAATCTGCTCGTTAATTTTTGCTGCGCTGATGCGTGATTTATTTCCACTCGGTAGAATGGGGATGGCAACACCCACCTGGAAACCATGAAACCTGTCCGCTCCGGTAAACTTTTGGTCAAAGCCATTTGTGTTTTGTATGCCACGGAACGACTGGTTAAAATAACCCACTAAAAAATCGGGCAAACGTTTTGCTTTTTGTACATCTGTTTCTTTTTTGTTTATCTCAATCTGCTGCTGTAGGTATTTAAGCAGTGGATGATTAGCAACCGCATTGCTGTCAGTTGGCAACTGAATATCACGTTTGGCAATCATCGTATCTGCAACAGAAAGAGCATCATTCGTTTTTAATAAAACCTGCAATTGCTGCTGTGCAATTAAAATATCATTTTCATTTTGTTGTATGCGGTTCTTAATTTCAAACGACTGTGTTTCGGAAGTTGTTTTTTCCAGCAAGGTGCTTTCGCCTGTGCGGTATCGTATGGAACTTGCTCTTACAAGGTTGTTGTATAAAGTATCCTGCGCAAAAAATAGCGACCTCCTGTTAATAAAATAAACCAACTGGTAGTAAGCAAGTTTCACATTATTTGCTACATCCAACTGGCTGACGGCAAGCTGATACCGGCTGCCTTTTATTCTTTCATCAGCCAGGCGCAACTGGTTTTTATAAACAGAGGGAAACTCAAACCTTTGTGTAATGCTGATGTTGTTGTCGCTTTTAATACTGTTGATTTGCCCTTGGGTGACAGAAAAATTCATTCTGTCAATACTAACTGCACTTCGCCTTAGAGCATTTTGCAAATCCACAGAATAACCGGCTGCCTTAATGCTGCTGTTGTTTTGCAAAGCTTCATCAGTTGCTTGCTGCATAGTTATTACTCTTGGTGCTACCCCAATGGTAGTTTGTGCAAATAAGGATAATGGAACAAGGCTGCCACCCACAATAAACAGTATGAGTAATGCAGTATTTATCAAAGGCTTCATGTTTGTATTTTTTTTGTTTTTCTTTTCCAAAAGAATGTAGAGCACCGGC
>JBBSJI010000229.1:0-2248 GCA_038257425.1 Chitinophagales bacterium | reverse complement strand
GGAGTGGATGCGTAAGCAACCCAAGGCTCGTACTACCAAATCAAAATCAAGGCAGGATGCATTTACAGATATTGAAGAAAGGGTTAGCCAGCGCAAGGAAGAACTTGATGTAAGCCTGCAGGTAAAGATGACCAGATTGGGCGGTAAAGTGCTGGAGATGAAAAAAATAAACAAGAGTTATGGCGATAAAGTGCTGATAAAAGGCTTTGATTATACTTTTAAAAGAGGCGAAAGGATCGGTATCGTAGGCAAGAACGGTATTGGTAAATCAACCTTTTTAAAAATTGCCCTGCAGCAGGAAAAGCCCGACAGCGGCAAGATCAACCATGGCGATACAGTTGTTTTTGGAAATTTTAACCAGGAGGGTTTGCAATACAAAGAAGACAAGCGTGCCATTGAATATGTAAAGGATTTTGCTGAGTTTTTTCCGCTGGCTGATGGCGGCAAGATTTCTGCCACGCAGTTCATGGAAAAATTTGGTTTCTCTGCAGAGCAGCAATACACACCACTCAGCAAATTAAGCGGAGGCGAAAAAAGAAGATTGCATTTATTAAGCATCCTTTTTCTCAATCCTAATTTTTTAATTTTAGATGAGCCTACCAATGACCTTGACCTGCAGACCTTAAGAACGCTTGAAGAATTCCTCTTAGATTTTCCCGGCTGCATTTTAATTGTAAGCCACGACCGTTATTTTATGGACCGTATGGTAGACCACCTCTTTGCCTTTGAAGGCGACGGCGTGATAAAAGATTTTCCGGGTAACTATACTTTGTATCGTGAACATAAACTGGCCGAAGAAAAAAATCCGGCAGCAGTAAAACAGATTCCTGAAGTAAAAGCCGAACAACCGGCAACAAATTTACCTCCCGTAGCTTTAGCGAAGGGAGGCAACCAACCACAAACTACAAACCACAAACAAACTAAACCTTCTTTCAAAGAAAAATTTGAGTTTGAGCAATTAGAAAAAGAAATGCCTGAATTGCAAAAAGAAAAAGCTGAACTGGACGAAAAAATGAATGCTGGTGGAATGGAATATGCCGACCTGCAAAAAGCAGCCGAACGCATCAGTACCATTGTGCAATTGCTTGATGAAAAAGAAATGCGCTGGCTGGAGCTGAGCGAAAAGATCTGATCCACAAACCACAAACTACAAACAATGCCTATACCCGATCTTATTTAAGAGGAATAGTCACTTCAATACCTGTGCCTGCGCCCGGTTTGGATTTAATAGAGGATTTGCCTTTCATTTTACTCACCCGTTCTTTTATTCCTAAGTGCCCGAAAGTGAGTTCCGCCTGCTTTGCTTTGGGATCAAAACCTACCCCATTATCCTTTACACATAATTTTACCGCTTCTTTTACTTTTTCAATTTTGATGACCACCTGGGTTGCCCCGGCATGCTTGGCAATATTGGTAAGCGATTCCTGCAGTATGCGGTATAATCCGATAGAAATAACAGGATCAATATTGGCATCATCAAAACTATTTTCGTAAATCAATTCAATACCAACCCGTTCTTTAAATTCATTGATATGCCATTCAAGCGCTGCATTAAGGCCCAGGTCATCAATAATACTGGGCCTTAGGTCGGCAGTAATGCGCCTGATGGATTTAACGGTTTCATCCACCAGCAAAATAGCGTCATTGAATTTATCCATTACAACAGGATCATCCTGCACCATTTTTTTCTTTAACCAGCTTATACCCATTTTTAAGCCTGTTAACTGCTGTCCTAATTCATCATGAATATCTCTTGCTATCTGTAACCTTTCTTCTTCCCTTACTTCCTGCAAGTGCCGGCTCAATTCTCTCAACTGTTCACTCGATTCTTTTAAACTGATCTCTGCTTCTTTACGCTCGGTAATATCCCTGATGAAAGCACAGAAGGATCTTTCGTTTTCCAATTCAATGGGCAGTATCGACATTTCAACAGGAAACAAAACACCACTTTTATTGAGTGCAGTTATTTCAAACAGACGGTTTAGGATAGGCCCTTCTCCGGTTTGCAGGTAATGCTGCATGCCCTGTTTGTGAGCATGTGCATACCTGGGCGGGATGATCGTATCTGAGAGTTGTTTTCCTAATACTTCATCGGCTGTCCAGCCAAATATTTTTTCTGCCTGTGGATTCCAGAAGCTGATATTCGATGCCGCATCAATGATGATGATCGCATCCAGCGCCGAGTTCAGGATAAGTCTTTTGGTTTCTTCGCTGCTGATGATCTGCTCTTCTGCTTTTTTACTTTCGG
>JBBSJI010000228.1:0-2285 GCA_038257425.1 Chitinophagales bacterium | reverse complement strand
TTCCGCCTGCAAGATCAGTTGCCCAGTTTCCCGGGTCCATATAACCAACACTAACTAAATAAGCCGGACCTAAAAATGAGAATATTCTTCTCCACCCGGTTTTTTTGGCGGTGGTATCAACAGATTCGTGTACTTCGCTTAAAGAAGCATCATTATTTGTTTTATTGATCATAATGTACAAATACATTTTTAGCAACCTGTTCGCTGATGATGCAGGCCTTTTGTTTCCAAACTTTTATTTCCAACGAGCCATCAAAATCAAATTTCCTCAGCACGGTTATTTGTGTACCCAGTGCTATATTATAATGCTTAAGCATTTCCAGCATTTCTGCAGATTGATTGGTTACAGAACTTACGGTCACTATTTTATTTAATGGGGCATCACCCAGGTTCTGCTGGTTTATCACGGGTATTATACCGTTCTTATCCGGGATGGGGTCTCCATGCGGATCAAAGGAAGGGTTACCCAGAAAGTTATCCAGTCTTTGAACCAGCTCTTCGCTACTGATATGTTCCAGTTCTTCGGCAATACTGTGTACTTTATCCCAGTCGAACTGTAATTTTTCAACCAGGAAAAATTCCCATAACCGGTGTTTCCGTACCACATCGAGCGCAGCTTTTTTACCGGCCTCATTAAGCTTAAAGCCTTTGTACTTTTCGTACTGCAAAAGCTTTTTGGTTTTTAATTTCTTGAGCATATCAGTTACCGATGCAGCACGGGTTTGCATTTCAGCCGCCAGGGAATTGGTATTGACCAGTCCGGACTCTTGCTGTAAGTGATAAATGCACTTGATATAATTCTCTTCGCTGGTTGTGAAAGACATAGCTCTTAAAATAAAATTTAGACAAATCTAAAAATATAATTCCCTATTTCCAAAATTTATTGAATGGACCGGATTATCATAAATGGATTAATGTGTATTATTTACACAGCAATTTGTCTGAAATTTCCTTTAATATTGCGACTCAAACCAATATAACCCATTATGAATTTTGCTTCTTTTAATGTACCCTATGAGATCGATCAGCAATACAGTAAACGCATCGCATATTTTTCTATGGAGTTTGCCATAAGCCAGCCCTTAAAGATCTACAGTGGGGGTTTAGGTTTTTTAAGCGGCTCCCACATGCGTAGTGCCTACGAATTGCGCCAGAATTTAGTTGGTATCGGTATTTTATGGAAATACGGGTATTATGACCAGGCCCGCAACCAGGACCAGACCCTGCAGGTGCAGTGGAATGAAAAGATCTATAATTTTTTAGAGGATACGGGAATCAAATTCCAGATCGATATACATGAGCACCCGGTATGGGTTAAGGTATGGTACCTGAACCCGGAAACTTTTAAATCGGCTCCCTTATTTTTATTAAGCACTGACCTCCCGGAGAATGATTATGTTTCTCAAACCATAACCCATCGCTTATATGATGCCAACGTAGCAACCAAGGTTGCCCAGTTTATTTTATTAGGCGTGGCTGGTGCTAAATTAATGGATGAGCTGAATTTTAATCCCGAGCTATATCATTTGAATGAGGCACACGCCATCAGCTCGGCATTTTACCTGTACCGGAAATTTGGAAATGTTGAGGATGTAAAAAAGCGGTTAGTATTTACAACGCATACCCCCGAGGAAGCGGGTAATGAAAAGCACGATATTCATCTTTGTGAAAAAATGAGTTATTTCTGCGGAATGAAACTGGAAGATGTAAGGAAGCTCACCGGAATGGAAGGTGATCTTTTCAATCATTCCCTTGCTGCCTTACGTTTTGCAAAATTAGCAAATGGTGTAAGCCAGCTGCATGGCGAGGTGAGCCGTGAACTCTGGAAAAAATACGATGGTATTTGCGAAATTAAGGCAATTACAAATGCACAGAACTGGCACTATTGGGCTGACAAACAATTGTATCGTTATATGGATGCACATAACGAAGATGGTTTTATAGACCGTAAAAGGTATTTGAAGAAGCGTGCGTTTGATGTTGTGGCTGATCAGACAGGTAAACTTTTTAAGCCCGATGTTTTTACCATTGTATGGGCACGCCGTTTTGCAGGATACAAAAGAGCAGAACTGCTTACCCGGGATGAAGAAAGATTTGAAGCTTTATTGAATAATCCAAAATACCCTGTGCAGATCATCTGGGCCGGAAAGCCTTATCCTGTTGATTATCCTGCGATCAGTGATTTTAACATGCTGGTTCACCTGAGTAAAAAATATGATAACGTAGCAGTTTGTGTTGGATATGAATTAGGACTAAGCAAACGCTTAAAACAGGCATCGGACCTT
>JBBSJI010000227.1:0-2316 GCA_038257425.1 Chitinophagales bacterium | reverse complement strand
TGGCAAAACCACCATTGCTGTAGATGGCAGTAAGTTTAAAGCGGTAAACAGTAAAAAAAATAATTACAATCAAAATAAAATAGACAAGCACCGCCGTTTTATAGAAGAAAAAACCAGCCGCTACCTGCAGCAGCTTGATGAGTTGGATGCACAGGAAAATGAACAGGCCGATGATGTTGTTGTTAAAAAAGAAAAGATAGCCGAAGGATTGAAGAAGCTGAAAGAGCGCAGCATAAAATACGATGACATACAGCAAGCCCTTGACGGCACCACCGACCGCCAGGTAAGCACCACCGACCCCGACAGCCGCAGCATACTGGTGGTAAAAAGCATTGTAGAAGTAGCTTACAACGTGCAAAACGCCGTAGATGCTAAACACAACCTCATCGTACATACCCAGGCCACCAATACCAATGATGGCAAGGCTTTACATAAAGCAGCCATGCAGGCAAAAAACAATTTGCAGTTACAAAAAGAAGATATATTAATGCTGCTGGCCGACAAAGGTTATCATACGGGAGCAGAGCTGCAGCAATGCCAGCAGGAGAACATGACCACCCATGTAGCCTATAAAGAACAACCATCCGTAAAACACATAACCACAGAATTTTTATCAGAAAACTTTGAATACGATAAACAAAGCGATAGTTATAAATGCCCTGCCGGTGCAGTGCTTACAAGCCTTGGCACCTGGCATAATAAAAAAGGAGAAGCAAATGAAACCAGTTACCGTTTTAAAACCTACCGAACCAGTGCCTGTAAAACCTGCCCCTTAAAAAACCAATGCACCAAACTACCCAAGCGCATCATACATCGCAGCGAGTACCAGGATGCAGTGGATACAAACAACAATAATATAAAAAGCAATCCTCAGTATTACAAACGGCGGCAAGCCATAGTTGAGCATCCCTTTGGCACCATCAAGCGGCACCTGGGCTACACCCATACTTTATTAAAAGGATTACAAAAAGTAAACGGAGAATTTAACCTCATTATGTTCTGCTACAACTTTATGCGTACCAAAAACATTCTGGGCTTTGATAAAATGCTGCAGGCACTCCAAAACTGGCAACCAGACTACAGTAAAATAGTCTGTGCCTTAAAAACGGCCCTTATTAAAATGATTTACCGCCAAAATAAGCCTACCCATTTTTTGTTACAGACTAAAAATACATTTTTAGCAACTGCGTAAAAGTGCTTCTATCAAGCGTACAATTAATTCTATAGTTTGAGTTGAAAAGAAAAGATGGTTTTTTCACAGTCTGACGTTGAGTATTTGAAGGCAGGGAATTCATTGAATGTCCAGCCCGGAACAAATGCTGATTGAAAAACTAAAATTGAAGATAACAACTAAAAGCCAAATTACTAACACTCCAGCCGAAACTGAAGCTGATAGAGAACTAAAGCCGAAGATAATATTGTCCAGCCCTGCTTTTGCAAAGTCTTTTGTTGTACGCCGCTTTGTCAACGCACTTTTTGCATTAACACCAATAGTCCATTTTTTGTTCCTTCAAAATAATTTCCATTTTTAAATTCTGGAATTATGATGTCGTCTATTATTTTCTTTGTTTCAGCATCAGTCAATTTTGCCTCAATGCCATATCCATTTTGTATTCGTATTGTTCTAAGTCCAGTGCAGATACCAATTAAAATTCCATTGTTTTTGTCCTTTTTGCCAATGCCCCAATTTTTTGCAATTGCCAATGTTAAACTGTCAAAACTTTCTTTTGTTGTCCACGAGCTTTCAATTGTTACAATTGCAATTTCATTTGTTGTTTCCTTTTCAAAATTGCTGATTATTGAGTTTAACTCGTTGATTTGGTCGCTTGAAAAGATGTGCTCAAAGTCACTTGTCCAACCTAAAGCCTTTATAGGGAAATGAATTTTGTATGCAGATGAAGCAAATTCACCATAACCAAAAACTGAAGTGTCGCCAATTGTTTTTAAAAAGGCTGTGTCTTTCAATAAGCTGTCAACAATTGTCAGAATGCTGTCTCCATAGACCTTTGCAAGCTGGTTTAAAAATGCAGTGTCTTGAAGTGGATTTTGTTTGCTGTCGATAGTTTTGGTAATGACAGTTTCTTTGGACTTCTTCCCTTTAGGCTTTTGACCATAGGAAGCGTCAATCAATGCAGTGCAAAAAAATAGTATGATTAGTAGACGGGTCATTTTAAAGTTCTGACTAACGTTTTAGAGTCTTGCTATTAATCAGGCTGTTACAAACCCCACGTCTTCAGGTTTGATTTCAAATTTAGCAATGTTTCTTTTGATATTTTGAACCAGCCTGAGTTTTCTTTTTTGGTCAAGGAAGAGATA
>JBBSJI010000226.1:0-2329 GCA_038257425.1 Chitinophagales bacterium | reverse complement strand
GGTTTAAAAACAATGTATTCATCAGGCGATACCGAACCCTGCACAATCATCTCTCCCAAACCAAAAGATGCGTTAATAACCACCACATCTTTAAACCCACTTTCGGTATCTAACGAAAAAGCAACACCCGATGCACCCAGATCGCTACGCACCATTTTTTGTACACAAACCGAGAGGCCAATGCTGAAGTGATCGTATCCAAAACTCTGGCGGTAACTGATGGCCCGGTCGGTAAATATGGAGGCGAAACAATTCCTTACAGCATTCATCAAAGGCGCCGGGCCACGTACATTCAGGTAGGTTTCCTGCTGGCCGGCAAAAGATGCATCTGGCAGGTCTTCGGCAGTGGCAGATGAACGAACAGCTACATCGGTAATATCCTGGTCGTACAGTTTACTCAGCTCATTATATTTATCAATGATGGCTTCACTTAAATCCCGGGGGAATTTTGCATTCTTTAAAAGCTGACGGGCCTGCAAACCACCACGTCGCAACGATTCAATATCATCTAATTTAATATCGTTGATGATCTGGTGTATTTCTTCATCAAGATTATTGTAGCGGATAAACTCACGATATGCAGCAACTGTTACCACAAAGCCCCCGGGTATTTGTATACCAAGTTGGGTAAGGTTTTGCAGCATCTCTCCCAAAGAAGCATTCTTACCACCAACCTGTTCAATATCATTCATGCCTACTTTGTGCAGGTCGGCAATGTAAATTGATGTATCCATATAATTCAGTGTTTAAATGCTGATAAAATTTTACATAAATTTAAGTTAGTTAGTTTTTGCAAAAGGTACACAGCTGACAATTTACCCTAAATTTAATGGTCAGACATAAAAACTAATTTCTCATTTACTAATGACTCATTTAAAATAACTTTAGTTCATGAACCGCAAACATTTTTTATCGTCAGCCATTCCGCTGGCTGCAACGCTGGGTGCCTTGGCGAAAGGGAAAAGCACGCTGGACTCCGATTCGCCGGTTACCATTCCGCCATATTTAAAGGCTGGTGATACCGTTGGAATTTGCTGTGCAGGAGGATTTATAACTTCTGAAGAACTTCAACCGGCATTACTGAAATTAAAGGAATGGGGTTTTTACAGCCGCATAGGCGACACCATCGGTAAAAAAGATTTTACTTTTGGCGGCACTGATGATGAACGTGTGAAAGACCTGCAGCAAATGCTGGATGATAAAACGATCAAAGCAATTCTTTTTGCCCGGGGAGGTTATGGCGCTGTAAGGATCATTGACAGGCTGGATTTTAAGAAATTTAAAAATTATCCTAAATGGCTTATTGGTTTTAGCGATGCCACAGTTTTTCATTCGCACATCAATAAAAATTACCGTGTGGCATCCATTCATTCAAAAATGTGCAACAGTTTTCCGGAAGACTGGGCCAAAGCAGAGCCCTCGCAAAAGGAAACGATAGAATCCATTAACCTTTGCTTAAGGGGAGAAAAAATGAAATATCTTTTTACTCCCAATGCTAAAAATAAAACAGGGCTGGGCATGGGTGAACTGGTGGGCGGTAATTTAAAAACACTTGAATCATTGGCTGGCAGCAGATCAGACCTTAATACAAAAGATAAGATCTTATTTGTAGAAGATACGGGCGAATATTTATACAGCATTGACCGTATGTTCTGGAATTTAAAGCGAACAGGCAAGCTGGAAAAATTAAAAGGATTGATCATTGGCGGATTTAAAATAAAACCCGATGACCCCGGTGAAGAATTTGGCAGAACAATTGAGGACATTGTGCTGGAAAAAGTGGCTGAATACAATTACCCGGTATGTTTTGATTTCCCGGTAGGCCACCAGAAAAATAATTTTGCCCTTAAGTATGGTGCATTACATACCTTGGGTGTACATTTAAATGAATGCCGTTTAACAGAAGCAAGATGATTATAGTACCTCCATACCTTAAAAAAGGAAATACGATCGGCATCACCTGCCCCGCAGGTTATATGGCAACCGAAAAAGCTGAAGCCTGTATAAACACATTACAGAGCTGGGGTTTTGAAGTGATGGTTGGCAAAACACTGGGCAGCGGATCGCAAAATTATTTCAGCGGCACAGATGAAGAACGTACAAATGAAATGCAGGCCATGCTGGATGATAAACATATCCACGCCATACTTTGTGGAAGGGGTGGTTATGGTATCGGCCGCATCATCGATAAGCTCGATTTTAGCAAATTTAAAAAGAACCCCAAATGGATCATCGGCTACAGTGATGTTACTGTACTGCATGCACATCTTTTCACTAAAATAAAAGTGGCTTCACTCCATGCTCCCATGGCATCGGCCTTTAATGACGG
>JBBSJI010000225.1:0-2338 GCA_038257425.1 Chitinophagales bacterium | reverse complement strand
GGTACTACCAGTTTAAAGCTATATTCTAAAGAAGCAGGCGTGGTTAATAAGCATTTTTTAGATGACCTGATCAATTCTACTTATGGCTGGCAGGTGCGTAACGATTTAAATGAAGGTATAGAAAAAGGAGTACGTGATGTACCGGCTTTTTTCGTTAATGGCGAAATGGTAAGCGGTAAACCTACTTTTGAAAACCTGAGCAAGGACATTAACCTGGCTTTAAAGAAGACAAAGAAAAAAGCCCCTGCTAAGCAAAGGGCATAATATAAGATGTTAAAAGCTTCAATGAAAATTGGAGCTTTTTTTATCAATCTACTTCAACATAGTAAGTCATTAATTCTTTACCGTTTATAAAAACAGTAACCGGGTATGAATTTTCCTCTTCAAACTTATAAGTAAAGCTTAACTTTCCACCACTAAAAGAAAAATTCATTTCCTTTACTTTATATTTTTTCTTCTCACCAATACCTAATTCCACTTTTGTGATCTCTTTATTCCCGGTCAAAGTATAACTGAAATTAACAGCTTTGCCCGGTTTTACTTTCAGGTTTCCTTCATTGGGAGCATATTTTTTGAGATCAAATTCCAACGCTGCAACTCGTATTATCGGTAATTGAAAAAAGTCTTTTTTATTCTTTGGTGCAGGGCCAAGTTTCCAGGCCTCATTATCCGGGTAATGCTGCAGGTTAAAAGTAGCCTTGTCTGTAAAAAAATAGGCATCGGTATATGATTTGGTAAAAGTTTTCATTTCCGCATCAGCATAACCACTGCCCCAAGCAGGATCAACATAAAACCAGGTTTCGGGGCTTTGTCCTAATTGCACAACAGCCCAGCTATGGTTTATTTCAACGCCTTTTTCGTTGATCTGGTCAGTACTGTGCTTTACAAATCCATCAACGGTGAGGCAACGGATATCGGCACTGCTGCACATATCCTGGAACAGGCTTGCAAAGCCAATTCCCACTGCCTTACGGCTTAATAAAACCTCGGTAGGCGTATTCCTGGTCATACTGTTATTACGGGCCGATTTTATGTCATAAGTAATGTTGTTGGCTATCCAGTAATATATGGCTCTTGCTTTATCGATCTTATCAGTAAACTTATTGCTTACCACATTATTAATGGTGCCCATGGTCATGCTGTCTAAGGATCCAAGGCTTTTTACATAAGCATCTACAGCAGTAAAATCACGGCCATTTGTTTGCGCAGATAAATTAAAAGAAACGAGTGTAAATATAAGAAGGGGTAGATTTTTTTTGATCAGAATTTTCATATTATAAAATTAGGAATCTAAAAGTTAATAAAATGGCAAAGCGGTTTTTTGCCGGTAAGTCGAGAAGACGTGAATAACATGGAAAATTGATTTCGATATTTACCGTCTTATCGCCTTACCGGCAAATATTTTGAAAGTTGCTACTTAAAATCAAAAAGGGTAGCCGTAAATACGCCCCGTTCACTCTTTTTAAAAATGGCTTTCCAATTGCCAACATAGCGAATTAATGAGGGGACAAGATATTCACCGTATTTCGACATTACCACTTCCATCTTTACATTAAAATCGTAAACTGCGGCGCTATAGCTTAATGAATAATTACGTGCCACTACTTCATAGGTTTCGGTATTAAACCAGGTTACCATTTCATCAATCACCACATCATCCTTATTACCCGGTTTTACTTTTTGGGTAAAGATGTAACAGCTGGTATTCTTATACATGACAATATCAATGCTCATGTCGTAACGGTCGGCCATCTCATCATCATAGATAGCTGTTTTATTGCTGATGAAAGGCAGGCCATTAATTCTTTTGCCGGGATTAAAGAATAACATTTTCAGCTGCTCTTTGTTTTTCTCCATACCTGATTTGTCTTTTGTGCTGAATTCCCTCCCCGTAACAATATTGTCTTCACCACATATGTAGCCCTGGGTAAAAAAGAGTGAAGCATACATCTGAGCAGTGTAATAATTAAACTGGTGGTTCCCGTCATAAATATCGCCAGTAATTTCTTCAGATAGAGTTTGCATACTGCGGCAATTATTACTACGTACCTGTTTTGTAGTACTGTGTAAACCAGCTTTTATTTTCCCGTCGCTGTCATTCATCCTGATGTCATTGATTGCTGTAAAGCCCAGGATGCGAAGGTTACGGAAGGCTTTGTAAAAACTGGTATCGTTTTTAATCCTGTTAATAAAAGCGGGAACATTGAGTTTGTTATTTAGCACAACCTCGCTGAGTGTAATTGTTTTTTTTCCAACCAGTATACTGGAATCCTGGGCATATGTTTTACAAATGATAAGGCAAAAAAAAGCAGGCATGAAATATTTCATGCCTGCAAGT
>JBBSJI010000224.1:0-2339 GCA_038257425.1 Chitinophagales bacterium | reverse complement strand
GATACCGTTAGAAATTTACCCTTATCGCTCTTAATAAGCCCAACTAATTTACCGGTAAGTATCAATGGTAATTCTGCAAATGCTGTTGACCGGGTTGTGGTAAGTTGTTTTTCTGTAACCTACCCGGCTACTTTTAACTTTAATAATGAAAAGAATTTTTATTTTGAATTAAAGGATAATGCCTTAGGTAATTACCTGGTGATTACCAATTTTAATACCAATGCTGTTGCACCAATTTTATACGATTATAATAATGGAAGAAGGATATTAGGTGATATTAGTACTGCAGGCCAGGTAAAGTTTGCCATTGGGCCTTCATCAGATACCTTGCGCAAATTTAACCTGATGAGTGGCGATGTTTCTAATATAGCCACGGTTAACGGGCTTACTTCTAAAACCTTTATTAATTATGCCAATACTGCCAACCAGGGAGATTATTTGATCATCAGTAACCCGGTGTTATATAACAACGGTTCCGGAATAAATAATGTAGATCTGTACCGTCAATACAGAGCTACAGTGCCCGGGGGGTCATTTAATGCAAAGGTTTATAGTATAAGTGAGTTAAATGACCAGTTTGGATTTGGTATAAAAAATCATCCTTCTGCTATTCGTGATTTTATACGCTATGCAAGCCAGCAATTTACAATGGCTCCAAGGTATGTGTTTATTATAGGAAGAGGATTAAGTTATATTGACTATACAGCTAACCAGGCAAATCCAATTTCAGACCAGTTAGATCTTGTACAAACTTTTGGCTGGCCTGCATCAGATGTACTTTTATCCTGTGCGCCAGGTACCAATGTTCCATTAATACCCATTGGAAGACTAGGAGCCGTTAATGGTAATGAGGTTGGTACATACCTTGATAAGATGAAGCAATACGAACAGGCACAGCAGTCTCCGGGGCAAACTATTGCAGAGAAAGGCTGGATGAAAAATATGTTGCATACAATAGGAGGATCCGATAGTCTTGAAAATGCACAGTTTGGAGTTTATATGAATGGCTATAAAAATATTGTGGAGGATACTTTATTTGGCGCTCATGTTGAAACTTTTGCTAAAACATCGGTAGCCACTATTGAGCAGCAACAAAGCCAGCGTATAGCCAGTTTATTTCAGGAAGGCCTTAGTTATGTAAAATATTTTGGCCACTCATCAGCCAATGAATTGGCGATCAACTTAAATTACCCGGAGAATTACCAGAATGCCGGAAAGTATCCTTTCATGCATGTAAGCGGTTGTACGGTAGGTAACTTTTTTACATTTAATGTTAACCGGCCCATAAGTTATTCTGGTATGTCACTTTCCGAAAAATATCTTTTTCTTACCCAGAAAGGAAGTATTGGATTTTTAGGCAGTACGCATTTTGGGATAGCACCTTTCCTGAATTTTTATAATGATAAGCTCTATAATAAAATTTCAAGAACGATGTATGGTAATACCATTGGTAACCAGTTAAAGGCCACCCTGCAGGAATTGGGAGGCAATCCTGCTTCGCTTGATTTTTATACAAGAATGCACCTGGAAGAAATTAACCTTCATGGCGACCCGGCATTAAAAATAAATACATTCGCTAAGCCTGATTATGTTATAGAAGATCAGCTTGTAAAGTTTACACCCAATATAATAACAGTAGCCGATCAGAATTTTAAGGTTGATGTTAAGATGATGAATATCGGAAGGGCCATTAGGGATTCGATTAGGGTAACCATAAAACAAAAATTACCTAATGATACAATAAGGGTTTTGTATAACCAGCTTATTCCCGCTATCATGTATATGGATTCCGTAAGTCTCATTGTGCCTATAAATCCAACCACAGATAAAGGGCTTAATAAACTATTAGTGTCGCTTGATGTTGATGGCCGTGTGAGTGAATTATCTGAAACTAATAATGATCTCACTAAGGATTTTTACATTTTTGAAGACGAGCTGCGGCCTACAATACCTTATAATTATTCTATAGTAAATCAGCAGAACATAACCTATTATGCAAGCACTGCAAATCCATTGAGCGGCCAACGGCAATATGTAATGGAGATAGATACTACAGAATTGTATAATTCAGCATTTAAGAAAACGTATAATTATTCTGGAATTGGCGGTATCATAGAATTCAAACCAACGAATCTCACTTTTGCTGATAGTACGGTTTACTACTGGAGAACAGCAACTGTTCCACCCCCTGGAAGTAATTATATCTGGAATAGTTATTCATTTGTGTACTTACCAACCAGTACTGCAGGGTATAACCAATCGCATTCTTACCAGCATTTGAGATCTACGGTAAAGGATATGAATTATGCTGCTGATAATAAATGGAAATTTAATACTTC
>JBBSJI010000223.1:0-2356 GCA_038257425.1 Chitinophagales bacterium | reverse complement strand
TCTGCATGAAATGTTACATAAGAACCGAAACTATCTCCTTCAAATTTTTCAATCAGTATCCTGAATTCGCCGTTGATATCGGGTTCTAACGGTGTATCTGCTATGGTGGCTCGTTTTACGATCAGCTTGCCTTCCTTATTTAATATAATGGTCCAGTAAAAATCAAGATGGGGGCTGTAATACTTGCCGGTATAGGATTTTATTTGTGCTTCTGACGGCTGCCAATAAATAGCCGTATCCTTAACAAGGTTAAGTATACTATTATTCTGGTGTATATGAGCCCGGAGCTTATTGTTGTCTTCTTTAGCAGAAGAAAACTCGAGGTAAGAAGGATATTCAACGTCTCTAAAAACGCCGGGTGAAATATATTCAAGCGGAAGAATATCATTCCCAAATGTCATTTTCAATGAATCATTAATGACCAGCAAATTTATAAACTCATTTCGTTTCTTTGTAAAGCTTTCATAAGTAACAGTATCTTCATCCACATAAATACCCGTATACTTTTGAAGTTGTGCAGTTGTGTACTGTACCTTTTCTTTTTTAAATAGTTTATTTACAAATGCAGGCTTTTTAATATCCAGTAAGTAAGATAAAATCACCTCGTGATATGGATATGTTTCACCTGAAGTATTGCTTAATAAAATAACCGTCAGCCGTTTTTCTTTTATCGTGCTGATGTAAGTTCGCTCACTAACACCCTGGTGCGTAAAGATTTCATAGTTACCTAACGTTTTTATTTTATATCCAAACACATAATTTTTATCCTTACCCGGCATCAACTGCGGTTCTTTAAATAATGTTACTGCAGCTTTGGCAATAGTGGATGTTGAATCTTCATGGGCAATAGCCCATTTTTCCAGGTCATTCACGGAGGTAGCGATGTAATAATTACCGCCCGGAGAAGTTTTATCACTTGTCCATGTTTTATACCCATCCAGATAGCGATAATAGAGTGACGCAAAACCCGGGATCACATCATTCTTGTCATCATGCAACCGGGTAGCGTTCATCCCTAAAGGAGCAAATAAATTTTTCTTCATCCACAGCTGCAAATTTTGGCCGGATGCTTTTTCCAGTATCAGGCGGAGGAGACCAAAATCTGAATTTGAATACATGTATCCTTTATGTGGCTCCACTTCGGGTTTGGGCTGTCGGTATAAAAAATGTAGAAATTGTGATTTATCAAATCGGTTGGCCATGCTTGCCTGTGTAAGCAATAGCGTAGCCCATTCGTCTGCAAATCCACTACGGTGATTCAACAGATTATAAATAGTAACCGGCTCACTCCAGTCGGGTAGTTCTGGAAAATATTTCCTTACCTTATCATCAAGACTCAGCAAACCCTGCTGCTGCATCAGCACCGCAGCAATGGATATGAACTCTCTTCCTTCAGAATATGGTAATCGCACAACAGTGTTATGAGTGAATGGAGCATTATGCTCCAGACTTGCCAAACCATAGGCTTTTTTTGCAATAACTTTTCCGTTTTGAATTACAGTTACCGCAACACCCGGTGTTGATTTGTTGAAAGTGGAAAAGATGCTGTCAAGCTTCTTTTGCAATGGCAGGTTTGATGCAGTTGTAGTTTTCGCCCTGGAAGGCGATGTTGTTTTCTGTGCACTTGCAACTGTCACTAGTACAAAGAACAAAAGCAGGAAGCATATTTTGTATTGCATATGAATATCGATTTGGCTTTACAATTTAAAAAAAGTTTATATAGACAGAATGAGGATGAATTTTAAATCCGGTTATGTAAAACATTTATTGTTTATTATCACCCTGGCACTTCTTATCCTTTTAAAATATTCTCCAAAAAAGATTGCACCGTTTTTGATCGTCCCAAAGGTTCTAAAAAGAATATAAAAAGGTTGACGCCAACGGCCAGCCAGGTGGCCGGGTGTTTCCATTTGGCATATTTCCCTGCGGCAACAAGAATCATTGCCAGTATGAGCAACTGCGTTATATACAGTGGCAACATGATATTTATATCCGGCCAGTTTTTTATATGCATACCCACATACACATTCTGGATGCCACGCCCTAGTGCAGGCATCATAATGAGAAATACGGTGGATATAAGCCACCAGGCATGATCCTCCAGTTGCTTGCGGTGAATAATACTTTTTATAATGGCGTATCCAAAAGCCACCATCATTACGATTTCAACAGCCGCCACGCCAAAAAAGAACCAGGGCTCAAAGGGACCAAACCTTTCCGGCGCCGCCGCAGCCGTTTGCGTGTTCACAATATCCCTGTTCATCATACTCAGGGCCGTTAAGCAAACTCCTCCCGCCAGGAAAAATCCGATGATACCATAAGTACGGTGCTTTGGCATTTGCCCATGAGTGGCATA
>JBBSJI010000222.1:0-2410 GCA_038257425.1 Chitinophagales bacterium | reverse complement strand
TTCGCTTCATTCGTAGCTACTTTAGAAACTATTTTGTTTGCTGAAAGGCCGAAGGAAATGGGTAATCCTGTTTCACGAATAATCTTTTTACGCAATTCTGAGGAATATTTATAACAGCCGAAAAAGCGATCCATTCCAGTGAGATCTGCATAGAATTCGTCGATGCTTGATTTTTCAAAAAGCGGAACATCTTTTTTGATTATATCGGTTACATCATTAGAATATTTGGTGTAAGTACTTGCGTCTCCCCTTATAATAGTTGCCTCTGGACATAATTGCTTGGCGAGTTTCATGGACATTCCAGAATGCACCCCAAAAGCTCTGGTTTCATAACTGCAGGCTGCTACAACTCCACGGTCACTGGTGCCTCCTACTAATAAGGGTCTGTGCTGTAAACGCGTGTCTATTAGGCGTTCTACAGAAACATAGAAGGTGTCCAGATCCAGATGTAATACCGTTTTTGTCATTTTATATACATTCTCCTCTTAATAGGGAATGATTACAAAATTATGGAATTATTCCAATATATTGGAATAATTCCAATGTTAAAACTATAAGATTTTTAATCTTTAATAGAAGACCTAATGGAATTAGGTGCTAGCAGATTTTTGAATAAATAAATCCTGGTATATAAAAATAATGAAGAGAATTTGTAGGCTTATAAAAAAGAAAACCCCAAAGGAATACCTTGGGGGTTTTTATAAAAAAGAAATAAATGTTACATATTTTCCAGCTGTGCTTCAACTTCAGCTTTAGTTCCTCTATAAGTTTTTACTTTTACATCGGTTTTACCATTTTCAACAGTAGTAGTTCTAACTTCTGCTACAGTTTCATCACCTTCAGTGGTCATTCTAATTTCCACTTCTTTAGTTACAGGATTTTCCTGGTCAGTAAGATTTATTATTTTGGTACCTTCAGCTGAATAATTAACATCATCCAGTGTGTGTCCACCTAATATAGGAGCTATTACTAATCCAATTAAACAAGTAAGCTTTATTAAAATGTTCATAGATGGTCCAGAAGTGTCCTTAAACGGATCTCCTACAGTATCCCCAGTAACAGCAGCTTTATGAGCATCAGATCCTTTATAGGTCATTTCACCATTGATCAATACACCTGCTTCAAAAGATTTTTTAGCATTATCCCAAGCGCCACCTGCGTTGTTCTGAAAAATAGCCCAAAGGACACCACTTACAGTAACTCCTGCCATATAACCTCCTAACATTTCAGCAATTGCCAAATTATTCATTCCAAAGATCATTGGTATAAAAGCGATTGCCAATGGGAAACCGATGGTTAATAAACCTGGCAGCATCATTTCTCTTAAAGAAGCTTCGGTAGAGATCGCCACACATTTATCATATTGTGGTTTTCCTGTTCCTTCCATAATTCCTGGAATCTCTCTAAACTGTCTTCTTACTTCCTGCACCATTTCCATAGCTGCTTTTCCAACCGCATTCATCGCTAAAGCAGAAAATACAACTGGAATCATTCCTCCAACAAATAACATTGCTAAAACAGGAGCTTTAAAGATGTTGATCCCTTCAATCCCTGTAAAAGTTACATAAGCCGCGAATAAGGCTAAAGAGGTTAATGCTGCAGATGCAATTGCAAAACCTTTACCAGTTGCGGCAGTTGTATTTCCAACAGAATCCAAGATATCTGTTCGTTCTCTTACTATTGGTTCTTGCTCACTCATTTCAGCAATACCTCCTGCGTTATCAGAGATAGGTCCAAAGGCATCAATTGCTAATTGCATAGCAGTTGTAGCCATCATTGCTGATGCTGCTAATGCAACTCCGTAAAATCCTGCAAAAGCATAAGAAGCCCAGATAGCAGCTGCAAATAATAGAACTGAAGGAAAAGTAGAGATCATTCCTGTTGCTAAGCCTGCTATAATATTGGTTCCTGCACCAGTACTGGATTGTTGTACGATCTTAAGAATTGGTTTTTTGCCTAATCCTGTATAATATTCTGTTACTGATGAAATTGCTCCTCCAACAATAAGTCCGATGATCGTGGCATAAAATACACGCATAGAAGAAATTTCTTTTAAGCCTTCGCCAAAGAATTCCATTTGCATAGTTGCCGGAAGCATCCATTTTACCAATAAATAACATGTAATTGCTACTAAGGCTATAGATACCCAATTCCCGATGTTCAAGGCACGCATAACTTGGTCTTCCTTAGCATCGTTACTGCTTATTTTAACTAGCATGGTACCGATCATAGAAATAATAATTCCTGCACCAGCGATCGCCATTGGTAATAGTACCGGGCCAATTCCGCCAAAAACATCACCGATGCTTCCGCCCATATCCTTGATCACATAATTCCCAAGAACCATTGCTGCTAAAACCGTTGCAACATAAGAACCAAAAAGATCGGCTCCCATTCCGGCAACATCACC
>JBBSJI010000221.1:0-2448 GCA_038257425.1 Chitinophagales bacterium | reverse complement strand
CTTTATGATAATGCGGTTCTTCATTTGGTGGCTGCTCCATTTTTGCTGTAGAGATGGTATGTGCCGGCACACCCAATGCAGCTAGTGTTGCATTATCGCTGCGGTAAAATAATTTTTGTACAGGATAAGGATCGGGTTCAAATTTAAATTTAGAGCCGGTAAGGTTTTTTTGTAAGATGCTTCCCATATCGCTTTTATCGAAGCCGGTAATATAAGCACTGTTTGTGCCCCACTTGCTGGTAGTGCCAATCATTTCAATATTGAACATGGCCATTACCTTATCGGCATTTAACTGCTGACTGAAATAGCGGCTACCAAAGCCCCCCATCTCTTCAGCAGTAAAGGCAACAAAAATCAGGGTACGCTCATTATTCTTTAATGCGCTGAAATATTTGGCAAGCATCATCACAGCAGTTGTACCTGCAGCGTCATCATTAGCACCATTATATATACTGTCGCCGTTCTTATCTGGTTTGCCAATGCCTATATGATCGTAATGCCCGCTGAAGACCACGTACTCATCCTTTTTGCTTTTGCCGGGAATAATGCCTATCACATTCTTTAATTTCTTTTCGGTGATCTCGTTTTTTGCATGCATGTTAATTGATACAGGTGCTGTATTGGTAGTTAAAACAAAAACCTGTGTAAAGGGAGAAGTGAATTTTTCTCTACCGGTAACCCATTGTATACGCCTGAAAAAATTCTTATGTGAAGTATCAACCAATATCAATAAATTTTTCTTTGATTGAGACAAAGGAGATATCATTTTGCTGAAATCATTTTCTTTTTTTACGATCACGATCTCATAACCTGGCAGGCCATGAATATGAATATCAGCAATGGAAGAATTGATCACTGTATTACTGGTATTAAGTGCTTCTGCATCCAGCGTTCCGTTCAATTCCAGGGTTTTGGTTTTGGTCATGGTAATTTCCTGGAAATAAGATTTGCCGTTGTCCCAAAAATCCAATTTACTTTTTGCAAATTCTGCTGCAATAAAATCAGCGGCTTTATCAATACCGGGTGTAAATGTTTTACGCCCCTGCATATCATCTGCCGAAAGTATCTTTTCAATACGTTCCACTTCGGCAGCATTAATGATCTTATCAATTTTCTGTGCAAAAGAAAGCAGGCTGATTAAGCCTGCAGTAAGTGTTAAAAGTATTTTCTTCATTTTTAATTTTTAATTCTTCATTTTTAATTTCCTTACAGGCTCATCATTTCCTTAAACTTTACCGCCTGCCTGCGGCTTACTTCTATCTTTTCGCCGCCCTGCAGTTCCAGCAAAAGTCCGCCATTAAAATAAGGCTCTATCTTTTCTATCATACGCAGGTTTACAATATGCTTGCGGTTTGCCCTGAAGAATATTTTATCATCAAGCCTTTCTTCAAGTGCATTAAGCGATTTAAGGATCAGCGGCTTGTAGCTGCCAAAAAATACTTTGGCATAATTGCCCACACTTTCAAACAATCTTACTTCGCCCAGTTTTACAAACCAGCAGCGTTCGCCATCTTTTACAAATACCTGGTCCTTATCGCTGAGTATGCCCCGGTTGATGCCTGCCATGGCTGCAGCCATTTCTTTTTCTTCGGCTAAATGTAATTTTTGTATAGCATCGGCCAGGCGTTTCGGTTCTATGGGCTTCATTAAATAATCCAACGCATTTACTTCAAAAGCTTTTAATGCATATTCATCATAAGCTGTTGTAAAGATCACCAGTGGTGCACTGTCAAGTTCTGTTAACATATCAAAACCGGTCTTGCCGGGCATCTGTATATCTAAAAAGATAAGATCGGGAGAAAGGTTCTCTATTTTTTCCAGCCCTTCGGCCGCATTGGCTGCTTCGCCTACCACTTCAATTTCAGGAAACTCCAGCAGTAATTTTTTTAGTTCATTCCTGGCCAGGCGTTCATCATCTATTATTAAAGCCTTCTGCATAGTATTAGGTATTTGAGTTGAATATTTATTTTAAACAGTTACCGGTATGGTTACTTTTGATTCCACCATATTGTTATTGAGGTTCCTGATCTCAAAAACAGCCTTTCCCTGGTACATCAAATTTAATCTATCCTGTGTACTTTTTATACCAAAGCCATCGCCATTTGGTGTTCCTGATAATTGCCCGGTGTTTTGTACCAGCAACATCATATCGTTATTTTTAAAGCTGGCCACCACCCGTACAACACCACCTTTTATCTGTTTGCTGATGCCGTGTTTGATGGCATTTTCAACCAGGGTCTGTAACATCATGGGTGGTACGGGCTGCTGCAGGGTATCTTCATCAATCTCAAATTCTATCTTCAGCCTTTCCTCAAAACGCATTTGTTCCAGCGCCAGGTAATCCTTCACAATATCCAGTTCTCTTTCAAGTGTTACCGTTTCCGATTTCTCGGCCTGCATACTGCTTCGCAGAATATTACTTAACTCAGTTATGGCCCTTCTTGCCCG
>JBBSJI010000220.1:0-2476 GCA_038257425.1 Chitinophagales bacterium | reverse complement strand
TCAAACATAGCACGTATGTAGCCGCTGTAAGGCCTCAAGAATTTGACTTTGATAGTCGTATCGTTTGGCTGGGCAATTATTTTTACGGCGGTAGTATCTGTTAGCCATTTTGTTTTGCGCAGGCATTGCGGGTTTTTAAACAAGGTAAAGTTGGCCGTATCGTTGGGAAGGCAAAATACTGGGTTCCCTTTTATTTTTATGGTATCGCAAATGCTTTTTTGGATGCAGAATTTTCTTTTCTCCACTACATCATTTTGCAAAACAATATTATAAGGAGTTATATTTATCGTGACAGCATTGATGTTAGTTATCTGAGGAACCGGCAATTGTGTTATGCTTGGGTTTTCTACAGAAATGTAAGAAAAATCTCCGCCTCTGCACGGAGCATCTTTTACGAGTAACGGTATTTGAACAATATGAAGTACAGAATCTTTTTGAGAGCTGTAAGTATGAAAGACAATTTCGGCGTTGTTGTTCCATTTTAAGAATGGAACGGCATTTAAACCGAAGCCTCCGGAATTGAGACCAGTTTCTTTAATGTCAATGTACCTCTGCATAGTAATGTTTAAATCACTATCTGTCGTAAAATAGTAGCAACTATTTGACGGACCATTTGTAAAATTCGAAACAGAATCTCTTAATCTTGCAAACAATACATTGCCCTTCTCATCAATTGAGGGTGTGGTTGTAACTGCTGTTCTAAAATATGTGTGCGATTTTGGTGGGCTGTACACTTTATTTTTAATTACGTTCAAATTTGTATCAATTTTTATGGCATAAAGCCTGCTGTTGTCAAAAAGATTATAGCATTTTCTGCCGGTCACAATAAAATAATTGTTTTCAATTGCCCTTACATTCATATTGCTTGAGAAAGCACCATTTAGAATAAAATTTCCGTATTGAGGATGAGTGCCAGTGAATAAATCTTCTGAGTGCAAATATTTCATTTCTTTTACTTCCCCGGTAGTGTAATTGAGTTTCATCATGAGCAGATTAGATCTTTCAACGAAAGGTATATTCTGATATTTATCAGTGATGGCAAATATGTACAGAGAATTATTGATCACAGCAATCTCACCAGTTATAAAGTCTTCTCCCGGCGGGAGCGATACTGTAAAATTTTTTGTAAGCTTAACTACAGTTGCATCACTATTTAAGATCGTTATACTCACTTTGTTTAGAACCGCATTACCTAAAATGATATCATTGTTATTTCCTTGTTTCGCCTTTGCTAAATATCCATAGTCTTGAAATTCAGGTATAGAGATCTGAATTTTTTTGGACCATAATAAATCTCCATTTGCAGCCAGCTTATAGATGCCCCTACTACCAACTGCCGGTCCTCCAGCTTCATTTGCAAAAACCCCAGTAATCTCATTACTTGAACTAGTGAGCCGGGCTGCGTTTAAAAAAGCCATTTTTTTTATCCATTCTATACCATTGGAAATATTTTTTTTTATTAGATGGAGGCCCGAATTATAAATAACAGAAGAATCTGACCCACTAATTGGAGGAGGAATACCAATCGTAATATATTTAAACCTATCGTTGTATAATGATTTGTTTTCAAAGGAATCAATACAGGCGGTTTGGCTAAAGCTATTAAAGGGTATAAACAATAACAGGATAACAGTTATTCGTTTTAACATAAGATGAAATAAAGTGGCTGGCACCAGATGTTACCAGCCACTAAAATTAGGAAATTCTAATTAACAACAATTCCAGGCCATGATTCGACTGTCCACATTTCAGTATTCCAACCTCCTGTTGCGCAAGAGTTGGAAGAACTAGGAAAAGTACCGATACTGGCACTAGTCAGTTTCACGTTTGCATATCTTATCTTAATGTCATAAGTGCCTACTGCCAATGTAGGAGAAAGCGCATAATCAACCCTGTAAACAAACGGATGAGTATTAAGGCCTGAGAATGCGCTTCCATTAGTTGAAAAACCCTGCCATGTCAACCCATTGTCTAAGCTATATTCTACATGTTGGTAAGATGGGCTTACCCCTGCTGTATAGGATGGGCAAACACCCAAGGGGTCGTAACCAAAGACACCAATTTGTCTATAGCCCAGGGCTCCCGGAGGTTGAAACCATGCTTTATCGTTCCTTGAGCATGGGGCGCTAGTTAACGGCACATCCCAGCCTAGGCCTACCACGCTGTTTGGACTTTGGCCGTAATATTGTTCAGAAGGGCAATCAGAAACAAACTTGAAACCGAGCCTTAATATAGCACCGGTGGTATTCACGATCGAGGGACTAAGATATGTTGTTGCTGCTGCTTTTATGCTAAATCGATTATGGCCTGTCCAATCTGGGTCAGCACCTAAATCCGTTATGACTATATCAGAAACTCCAGAAACTACATTATTATAAGCATTTGCATTGCCCGGTACTGAAACCCTGAAAGTACAAGTTGTTTTGTTGGCTGCGTTCAGGGGATGTTGATATACAACATTATTTTCCCAAGACAC
>JBBSJI010000219.1:0-2527 GCA_038257425.1 Chitinophagales bacterium | reverse complement strand
CGGGCACCGTTAGATGCTGCGTAGGCCGAAGTGTTACCCTGCCCTGTATCTGCGGTTTTAGAAGTGATGTTTACAATACTGCCTTTATTCGCCTTTAGCTCGGGCAATACATAATGCGCCATTAAATAATAATGTACCAAATTCTTGTGTAAGCTTTCTACAAACCGGGTATAGTTACCGGATTCTAACCCAACACCATCATTAACGCCGGCATTATTCACCAGCGCATGTACGGTACCAAAATGCTTGATGACCGTTTTTACTGCGGCCTCACATTGCTCTGGCTTTGCCAATTCTGCAACCACCTGCCAGGCGCTGCCCCCGGAAGTTTCAATCTCGGCGACAACTTTTAAATTGTCGGTTTCATTGCGACCAATGATAACAGGAATAGCTCCTTCACTGGCTAATAATTTTGCGATGGCATAGCCTATTCCTTTTGCGCCTCCTGTAACGATGACAATTTTATTTTGTAATTGAAGGTTCATAATTTTACGAGTGTTTTTTTAAATCATTAATAGTTTACAAATGGTAAATGTTTCTTGCATTCCCGCTAAAAAATTGTTCTTGCTCATCTCTGCTGAAAACGGAAAAGTAATCTTTAATTGCATGCATCCATTGCAGATAGGAAGAAGCTAACATGCACACCGGCCAATCGCTGCCAAACATAATTCGCTTTGTACCAAAAACTGCAGTTACCACATCTAAATATGGTTTCAAATCGTGCAGGGTCCAATCGTTCCAGTTTGCTTCTGTAGCCAATCCGCTAATTTTACAATACACGTTTTCCAACGCTCCAAAAGGATGGAGCTGTTTTTTCCAGTCATCTATCAAACCTTCTTTTACTAAAGGCTTTGCCATATGGTCAATAACAAAAAGTTGCTCAGTATTTTTTTTACATAAATTCAATACTTCCGGCAAATGCCTGGGGTAGATAAGTATATCGTAAGTGAAGTTATAGTTCTTTAACCTGCCGATTCCATTGACAAAAGAAGGCTGGTTAATAAATGATGGATGTTCCGCTTGCAGGATATGCCTAAACCCTTTTAGTAATGGGAATGTTGAAAAGTGCTCTAACCTTTCCGTCAGGTTTATTGCCGTTAAATCTACCCAGCCAACAACTCCTTTAATACAAGAATGCTTTTCGGCTAATGACAGCAACCAGTTGGTTTCTTCCTCTGTCTGGTCCACTTGTACGGTTATACATCCGTCAACATTATTTTCATTCAAAATGGGCATTAAATCAGCCGGCAAAAAATCTTTGCGCAACACCTGCATTTCTTCAGAAATCCATGCGTGACGCTCGCTGTTATATTGCCAGAAATGTTGGTGTGAATCAATTACCTGCATGAATAAAAAATTAGGGTATATTATTTAAGATTAAAAATCCTATCCATTAATATCCATTTTTCTCCTTCGGCGGCACAAGGCAGCGCCTGCTGATACTTCCACATTAGAGCTTCCCACTCCTGCACCTTTGCGTTGTCGTTATCCATGATAGCCTTTTGTTCAAAAGAAAAATGATCAGCGGTTTCCATGATCATGAAAAGCCGGTTTTCAACCCGGTATATCTCCATGTTTTCAATTCCGGACGATGTAATACTTTGCGCAATTTCAGGCCAGATGGCTTTATGAAAATTCTCATACTCAGCAATGAGGATTTCATCATTTTTAAGATCGAGTGCCAGGCAGTACCGGTTCATATTTTTGGTTTTAATGTGCAATAAAAGCCGTCATTGTTTTTTTTCTTACCTGGATTAAACCAAACCACAAAACCACTACAAAACAAATTACAGGTACGATGTATGCCAATTGTATGTTGCCATTATTTGCATCGCTTATTTTCCCCATCAACACAGGAAAGAAGGCCCCTCCCACTATTGCCATAACAATAAGCGATGAAGCAATTTTGCTTTCTTCGCCGAGGCCGGCAATGCCTAAAGCAAAAATTGTTGGGAACATGATAGACATAAAGAACGGAGTTGCTGCAAGCGTATACACAGCTATATTGCCTTGGGCATATATGGCAATAGCAAGCAGGATGATGTTAATGCCTGCATACACGCACAGTAAACCTGCGGGTTTAAAATATTTCATTAAAAAAGTACCGGTAAAACGGCCAAGCATGAAACCCACCATGGCAATAGCTCCCCAGATGTAAGCAGCTTCCTTCTCCGGAACCTCGTATACATACCGGGAAAACCGGATGAAGAAACTGCCAATGCCCACCTGGGCGCCAATATAAAAAAACTGGGCTATTACTGCCCACCGCAAATTGTTGTGTCGTAATACCTTTAAAGAAAACTTTGGTGCGGTGCCAGATGCAGGGGCTTCTCTAATTTCTGGCAATTTTACAATTGTAAAAGCAACAACCATCACCAGCACCACTGCACCAATGATTAAGTAAGGAATTTTAATGGCACCTGCTTCAAGGTTAAGATAGGCATCCATATCTGCCGGTGACATGTTACCAAGTTCGGTTGAACTGTACTCTATGCCCGACAATATAAAATGGCCCCCAATAAGTGGT
>JBBSJI010000218.1:0-2542 GCA_038257425.1 Chitinophagales bacterium | reverse complement strand
TTATATGTTCGCCGTAAAAATCCAAGGGTAAAAGTAACCGCCCAGATGGATGGTGGCGGCCACGAACGTGGCATGCGTAGCGGAACTTTAAATGTACCGGGCATTGTAGGTTTTGGTAAAGCATGTGAAATTAGTATGCTGGATATGGAAGAAGATACCAAACGCATCAGCAAGATGAGGGATCATCTGGAAACTGAGTTATTAAAATTGGAAGAAGCTTATGTGAACGGCAGTCGTGAGCACCGCTTACCCCATGTTGCCAATATTTCTTTTAAACATGTAGAGGGAGAAGGTTTGCTGATGGGCTTTAATAAGAATATTGCTTTAAGCAGCGGATCGGCTTGTACATCTGCTTCTTTGGAACCAAGCTATGTTTTAAAAGCATTAGGACTTGGTGATGATCTGGCACATTCTTCGTTGCGTTTTGGCCTGGGAAGATTTACAACTGATGAACAGATTGATTACACCATCAATGCAATAAGTGAAACGGTTTTGAAGTTAAGAGAAATGAGCCCGCTTTGGGAAATGTATAAGGAAGGAATTGATTTGAGTACGATTGAGTGGGCAGCACATTAAAAGAAATTTCAGATTGTAGATTTGCGATTGCAGATTTACAATGCAACATAAATCTAAAATCTACAATCATAAATCTAAAATAGTCTATCATGTCATATTCAGAAAAAGTAATCGGCCACTACCAGAATCCTAAAAATGTAGGAACCCTGGACAAAAGTGCAAAAAATGTAGGAACCGGATTAGTTGGCGCACCCGAGTGTGGCGACGTAATGCGGCTTCAGATTGAAGTTGATGATGCAACCGGAATGATAACCGATGCCAAATTTAAAACCTTTGGATGCGGTTCTGCCATTGCTTCTTCTTCATTGGCCACCGAGTGGCTGAAAGGAAAATCTGTTGATGAAGCATTAACGATAGATAACATGGACATCGTGGAAGAATTAAATCTTCCGCCGGTAAAAATACATTGCAGTGTTTTGGCCGAAGATGCAATTAAAGCAGCCATCAACGACTATCGTGTAAAAAATGGTAAAGAAGCAATTAAGTTTGAGGAGAGTGTGGTACATTAAAAAAGCCGTTAGCAACAAGCTATTAGCTGTTAGCAGAAAATGCTGGGGCTAACTGCTAAAGGCTAACACCTAACAGCTAAAAAATGGTAGCAACAGACAACAGCATATTTATAAGCGATAAAGCAAAAGCAAAAGTCATCAACCTGATGAAAGATGCCGCAGTGGGTAACGATCCTTCTTATTTTTTAAGGGTGGGTGTTGTTGGCGGTGGTTGCAGTGGCCTGAGTTACAAAATGGATTTTGATAACGAGGTAAAGCCCATGGACCAGGTGTTTGAAGATAAGGGCATAAAAATAGTTTGTGATCTTAAAAGCTTTTTATACCTGGTAAATACAGAACTGGAATTCAGTGATGGATTGAATGGCAAAGGCTTTTATTTCAACAATCCCAATGCCAGCCGAAGTTGTGGATGCGGTGAAAGTTTCGCAGTTTAGAAGTTTGAAAAATATTTAAATGCCTCCCGTTAATTCAGGAGGCATTTTTTATTTTAAAATTATTGTTCATCAGGCATTGCAGGTTTTGGTGGTGCAGGTGGCGGGGGCGGAGGCAGAACCCCATATTTATTTTCATAAAAATCTTTCTTCTCATTCCAGTCTTTCATAGAAATCTTTTCTGTTTTACCATCTTTTTTTACATACACCATGTTATTCCCATTATTGTAGTGTACAGATAATTCAAATCCCTGGTCTGTTAGCATATCAGGCACAGGAGGTACCGGTGGTGGAGGAGGAGGCGGTGGCGGAGGTGGAGGAGGTGGAGGAGCCAAGTCCGAGGGTGGCGGTGGCGGAGCAGCCACTTCACTTTCATTTTTTTGTGCATAGCTGTTTCCTGCAATAGTGCATAGCAAAAGCAGCGTCATCATTTTTTTCATAATAATAGTTTTTCCTTTGATGCGGCTGCATAACTTATCCATAAAAAAAGCGGAGAAATTTTTCTCCGCTTAATAATCATCATAAAATTTTTTATTGGGCCAAGCCTGTTCTTCCTCCACCAGTAAGGAAGGTGGCATTCATGCGTGAACCCTGGCCGGCAGTAAACATATACATGCAGGCATCATAGGTATAATCCATGTAATTCATGGTTTGCATGGGTATGGTTGCAGAACAACTGCCATATTTAGGAAAAGCAGGACAGCCTCCGTTGGAGGATTGATGTAAAGGTGTATCGCTTACAAAATCATTTCCACAAGTTGCATCACCCCAAATGTGACGTAGATTTAAATAATGTCCAATTTCGTGCGTTGCTGTACGGCCCATGCCATAAGGAGCAGCAGCGCTACCGGTATTACCTGTTGCATTATCATCACAAACTATACCATCTGTAGCAGGGTTTCCACCCGGAAACTGGGCATAACCTAAAATACCTCCACCCATATTACATACCCAGAAGTTTAGCTTGGTATCAGGGCTGGTTGGGTTAATGCCACCAAGGTTAGCTTTTTTCATTGCATCATTGGT
>JBBSJI010000217.1:0-2544 GCA_038257425.1 Chitinophagales bacterium | reverse complement strand
GTAAACACACCATCCATATTTTGCCACCTGTTTATCCTTCCCATGTGAGTTTGTGTTTCTGTATACACTTTTCGAATGACCACTTTATCTATAACTGGTTTTTTCCAAATTGAAGCTATACCATTACAAAGTGCGGTTGCCTGGTTGTAACCGCGCTTCTTCTCGCGTCTTGGATTAAGCGGTAGTGGCACCAGCACATCAACATCATTATAATGTTCACTCTTTGTAATGGTTGCACACAACAGTTGTCCAAGAAAAAAGCCAATTTCTTTGTTGCCCCGATATTTAAGCTGAACGATCAAGTGTTGTAGTAAAGATTCTTTTGTAAAAAAATAACCCGCAGCGGCGTGTCGAAGAGGTATTCTGCCGTAAAAGCTCTTTTCAACAGGGTTACCGGCTTGTGTGAAAAAATTGGTGACGGGAAGATCTGCGAGGCAATGAAGGCACAACTGCTGTTCCTGGTTTAACACATCAGTTCCACAACCTGTGCAAGTATGCGGAAACACCAGGTGAAGGAAATCATTTGTCCATTCGCTGAATAATTTCATCATTAGCAAGATAGGAAACTTTTAAAGTTTGTACCATACCCTGATTTCGCAGGTTATTAAAGAAATAAGCCTCTGGCCCTTTAAAATAAAGGGTTTGAGGCTTATGGCATTTTCACCTGAATGAGTGAAATTGCGATTGAAAATTTGACACATGCAAGTTCAGGTAAACCCCACTTTTTTCCAATCATTTGGCGGTATAAACTTTATAGATGCAGATCTGCGTAAGTTGGGCGTAAGCTCATTGATCACTGATGCCTTAGGTCACCGCAGCCTTATTGCCACTTATAGTTATGCCGATGTTATAAAGACTATCTTTTATATACATGCCATAGGCGGCGATGTTTTGGATGATGTAAACACTTTAAAGCAGCAGTTGAAGGATCATCCTGAACTGAAGATTTGTTCAGCCGATACCATTGAATATGTAAGCCAGGAATTGCGCCAGCAAAGCAAAAAGGTTACCACAGACAAAGGGGTAGTGCATACTATTAATGAGCATGAGATGTTTAATAAGCTGTTACCAAAAATATGCAGGCTGGCAGAGGTGTTAACCAGTACCGATGGTTATACGATGGATTATGATGGACATATAACAGAGAATACCAAAGTCGATAATGCCTGCAGCTACAAAAAAACAGAAGGTTACTACCCCGTTGTATGCAGCATAAACAAATTGCCTGTATACATGCAAAACCGCAAAGCCAATACACCGGAAAGCTACGGACAGCTGTCAGTTATAAGCAAAGCCTTTGAACAATGCCGGGCAGAAAACATTACTCTTCACAAGTTCCGTGCGGATGCCAGCTGCTATGAAAAGCAAACCATCCTCTTCATGGAAGCGCAACCAGGATTAAAATACTACGTGCGTGCCGAAATGAACGTTGACTTGCGCATAGCTCTTGAAGATGAAAGAGACTGGAAGCCGGCAATGCTCAACCATAAAAAAGTAGAAGTGTGTTACATTGAACACCAGGTATTCGCAGAGAAGATGCCTCGCCGTATAGTAGCGTATCGTAAAAAAGCAAAAGGACAGCTATGCTTTGAGAACCATGGCGGTTACGACTATCATGCTATACTTACCAATGATACTGACGAAGAGATGAGTGTGATTGAATTTTACAATCAGCGCGGCTGTGAGGGAGAGCATCACTTTAAAGAACTGGATAATGATTTTGGATGGAATAAACTACCCTTTGATAACATAGAAATGAATACCATTTATATGTATGCTACCATCATCGCTTACCTGTTATTTAATATTTGCAAGGCTGTTTATTCGGCAAAGGTTGCATTTGTAAAGCCGCAGATGCGGTTAAAGAATTTCCGGCTACACTTTATAACCTTAACCGCCAAATGGATAAAAACCGCACGCCAGTGGGTACTTAAAATCTTCACCGCTCAAGACTACAGCCCGGTGTTTAGCCCATAATCAGAGAATTTATGGAAAAAAAAATCTGACTATAAGCAATTATGGGTAGGGGATACTGCATCAGGTAAGACAGAAAAGTCAAACACATTAACAATTATCTACATGTAAGGGTGCAATAAACAATTATATCGGCCCCAAATCATCCCGGTCAAATACCTTGCGAAATTTGGGATAACACCTCAATACAACATGAAAAGAATTTAGAAATCCATTCAATTAAATTGAATGCTAAAATCCCACCGGGAAGCTATGTTTTTAGTATTAAAAATAATGTGGTTAGCTTTAGTGAAATGCTAATCATAAAATTTATGGAAAAAACATCTGACCATAAGCAATTATGGGTAAGGGATACTGTATCAGGTAAGACAAAAAAGTCAAACACATTAACAATTATCTACATGTAATGGTGCAATAAACAATTATATCGGCCCCAAATCAACCCGGTCAAATACCTTGCGAAATTTGGGCATTAAGGTGGTTCCGGTAAGTTTTTCCTAAGTTTGCTAAAAATATTAGCAATGTTAAGCCAGGCGGCAAAAAAGGTTGCAGAGGAGGCAAAGCGGAAGG
>JBBSJI010000216.1:0-2544 GCA_038257425.1 Chitinophagales bacterium | reverse complement strand
TAAACATTATGCAGGTTATGTTTATATAAAAAGTCTGACCGGATAGTTCCCTGCTCTGCATCACCAAAAACAAGGTTCAGCATATTCAGGTTGCGGTCATCATTCATCAACTCGGCAGGCACTAAAATACTTTGGGGGAACGACCAGAAAATATGCGACCTGAAGTATTTGTGCTGCAACAGATTTTCGTTGCTGAATATGTCTTTTATAAGGCCGTTAAGTTCATTTTCGGGTAAACCACCCGGAAAACTATAAATAACTACAGCCTTAAAAATATTATCATCATCCAGTACAACAAGTGAAATCCCCGTGGGACCTGCTTCTGCAAATAACTGTGCTGCATCAAAATTTATTTTGGGAGCCTGTATACTAAAAGATGGATTCACATGTTTCATTTCAGCGGCAAAATAAGATATTTTTGCTGACTTTATGGACAGTACAGCTACAACACCCGATTTAAAGGTACAGGTAAACAATAAACAGATACTGTCTATTGCCTTACCTATAACATTGGCCATACTTATTCCCCAGATCAATATGCTTACCAATAGCATTTTTTTGGGAGACCTGAGTACGGAAGCTTTAGGTAATGCAGGTATCACCGGGGTTTTCTATTTAATTTTTGCAGTGGCGGGGCATGGATTGAATAATGCATTACAGGCAGTTTTCTCCAGGTATGCAGGAAGCGATAAGCCCGAAGCATTTAAAATTATCCTGGCACAGGGAATAAGAATCTGTTTACAGTTTGCCGTTGCGGGCATTTTAATAACCTGGTTCATTGCTCCACTTATTTTAAAAGAAGTTGCCGATCCAAAAGCTTACCCGGAAGAGATCAGTTTTCTCAAGATCAGGATCATGGGCCTGCCCTTTTTGTTCTTATTCCAAATGGGCAATGCATTTTTGGTTTCTTCTTTAAACAGCCGTTACCTGATGATCGGTTTTATTTTTGAAGCAGGGTTAAATATTATATTGGATTATTTATTGATCAAGGGCCGCTTTGGGTTTCCTGCACTTGGTTTTAACGGCGCTGCATGGGCGTCGGTAATTGCAGAGTTTACGGGCATGATCGTGGTGCTGATTGTTTTATTCCGAACAGGTTTAAAAAAACAATATGGTTTACTAAAAACCTATACTTATGATAAAGTGATCACCAAACAGATATTGAAAATATCGGCACCACTGATGCTGCAATATGTGATCAGTGTTACCACCTGGCTGATATTTTTTATTTTAATAGAAGGCCTGCACGACGAAACCGCCAAAGCCATAAGCAATACCATGCGTAATGTATTTGGCTTAACGGGAGTTTTTGTATGGGCTTTTGCAAGTACCACCAATGTTATGGTAAGCAATTTAATGGGTCAGAAAAGAGAAGACAAGGTGCTGGAGGCTATTAATAAGATCACGTTCCTGAGTATTGGGTTCTGTTTATTTATGTGCCTGCTGGTGAATATCTTCCCTACTGCGTTCTTTGGTTTATTCGGACAGGGAGATGCCTTTGTTAAACAGGGCATACCTGTGTTGAGGGTGGTAAGCATAGGCTTAATGTTTATGAGTATTGGTAATATCTGGCTCAATGGTGTTACCGGCACAGCCAAAACCAAAATGAATCTTTTTATTGAGATCATCGCCATTACCGTATACCTGGTTTATACCTGGTATTTTATCAAAGTAAAATATATTTCACTGGCAATTGCCTGGAGCAATGAACTGGTGTACTGGTTCACCATTTTTATTATTTCATTTATTTATTTAAGGAGTGGAAGGTGGAAGACGAAGTGAGATGAATATGATTTGGCTCCCGATAGCTATCGGGATACAAAGCCTTAAATTTTTACTTTTCCCGCATGGGTCAAATATTTTCAGGAATCAATAATCAGCATTTTAATATTATCATCTGCCAGTAAATACTTGAACTCATATATTGTATCAGTGTAAAAATAGGATTGCAAAAAAGTCATCTTGCAGGCCGGCCTTCTGCAGTTGATTTTAGTGTAAACTTAAAATCGGCCATGTTAATACTTTCAACAAAAAGATCAATGATGCGTACTTCGTTGTCTGAAGAGATAATCTGATCTAAGGACTGTGGAAAAAGAATGCTTTGTTCTCTGTTTTTTCCTTGTATGTACCTTGTATGTAATGCATGAATAAATTTACAAAATACAGGATTTTTTAAAAGCAAAACTTATCAAGAGATGTGAATAGTTTTTAGACAGTTTGACGGTTTGGGGCTTTGCGAAGAAGCGGAATTAGAATCACCAAAGTTCATTTAAGCACAAATGTTTATTAGAATTCCGAATGTTCATTTAGCACTGTACCCGCTTTTTTGCAAAACCCCTGTTAGCGGTTCGTTGTTCTTGATTGTAGTTTTGCGTGACTGTTATTGTATATTTTTCCTTTCTTTGGATGGGTAAATTTTATTGCCGACCAAGTCGAATTAATACTTAAACAAGTGCTTTCTACAAGTCCAAATTTGTAGCCTATACTAATTACTTTTGGTAATGATAGGTCTGTGTCCAACTGTCCACCTTTGGGCCAAGAAAC
>JBBSJI010000215.1:0-2550 GCA_038257425.1 Chitinophagales bacterium | reverse complement strand
CAAAAGGTAATTCTAAACAATTTAATCAGCAGATGAATGCAAAGCGCTGATGCTTATCGTGTTTTTACCTTTAATAAAAATGTAAAGTTTGGTACCGGATTTGCCTTAACCGGGCTTAATAGCTATTTTTACAACTAATAATTAACCCTGCATAAACTTCGTAACATATCAAAATGGTTTTTGATGGCACTGCTGTTCTGGTTAGTGCTTGCTCTTTTATACATTTATATATTACCCCTTTCTACCGTAATTTTTGTAATAGGTTTATTGGGCTGGGCCTTTGCCTGGGGCATGGTATTTACAGGCAGCCGGCGTAAAGCAGGCTTTTTTCTTTTTATAATAACACTGCTTTTTACCACCTGGTGCATTCTGCACATCAACCCCGTTCAAAACTGGCTGGTTGGCAATGTATCAAGAACTCTCTCCAAAGAATTGAAGACAAAAGTGAGCATTAAAAATGTAGAGTTTGGCTTGTTTGATAAAATGTTTGTAGAAGGCATTTTAATTGAAGACCGGAAAAAAGATACGCTATTATATGCCGGCCTTCTAAAAGTAAGTGTAACCGATTGGTTCTTCTTTAAACAAAAGCCGGTACTTAAATACGTAGGCCTTTCAGATGCCATTGTAAATATGAACCGAACAGATTCCGTATGGAATTACCAGTTCCTCATTGATTATTTTTCCAAACCAAAATCAACAGCAGCAAAGAACAACGACCTTCAGCTTGACCTGAAAATAGTAGAACTAAAAAATGTTTATTTCAACAAAGTTGATCACTGGCTGGGCCAGGATATGAAAGGCTCTGTAAAATTGGCTTATTTAACTGCCGATGTTTTTGATCTTTCTAAAAAGAAGATCGATATAAAGGAATTTAATCTGGATACTCCCGTATTCGCATTATTTGATTATACCGGCAGTATGCCTGCAGCACCCTTCATTACTGATCCACCATTGGTGCTAACAGATTCGGGCCAGCTAAGATGGAACCCGGGGCAATGGCAATTGCATGTTGGTAAAATGCTTATCAAAAACGGTAAATTCATTAATGAAAAAGAAACGATCCGTGGAGCTTATACAGACAGGTTTGACGGTCAGCATATTATTTTTTCAAACATTAACGGGCAACTTGAAAACATTCTTTTTGCAAAAGATACCCTTACTGCAAAAGTGAATTTATCTGCAAAAGAAAAAAGTGGCTTTGAAATAAAGAAAATGGTTACAAACTTTAAGCTAACTCCCGACATGATGGAGTTTGCTGATCTGGATATTACCACCAACAAAAGCAGGTTAAGTAATTATTACGTGATGCGCTTTAAGAATTTTAATGCCGACATGAGTAATTTCCTGCACAACGTAAAACTGGAGGGGCGTTTTGAAAAGAGTTATATCCATTCTGATGACATTGCCTTTTTTGCACCTAATATAAAGTTCTGGAACCGGCTTATTTATTTTGATGGGAATGCTAAAGGCAGCATTGATAACCTGGCTGCCACCAATTTTAAATTAAGAAGTGATAATACAACCATTAACGGTGATATTTCTCTAAAAGGTCTGCCCGATATTTATAATACGTTCATTGATTTTAAATCGAATGACCTGCAAACCAATTCCCGTGATTTGGTAAAGCTTGTCCCTTCCATAAAATCACTGGGTACTGCCACTTTAAGTAGTTTGGGCAATATCCGTTTTAAAGGAAACTTTACCGGCTTTATCCAGGATTTTGTTGCATATGGAAATATTAATACCAGCATTGGTAATTTAAATGCCGACCTTAATATGAAACTACCCACTGGCCAGGTACCTTCCTATTCAGGAAAGTTATCGTCACAGGGTTTGGATGTGGGCAGGTTATTCAATACAAAGCAGATCGGCAAAGTGGCATTCGATGGAAAAGTAAAAGGAAGCGGATTTACACTAAAGGATTTAAATGCAGATTTCAATGGAAAGATACATCGGTTGGAATTTTCGAATTACACTTACCAGAATATAACCATTGACGGTACTTTTATTAAAAAACAATTTAAAGGACAACTTGACATCGATGACCCCAACCTCGTGATCAATAATTTAAATGGAACGATCACATTGCTTGGAGATACAACTAAGTTTGATTTTAATGCCGACCTGCAAAAAGCAAACCTGAAAGAGCTGAAGCTTTCTAAAGAAGATTTTACTTTATCGGGACTTTTAAATTTAAATTTTGTTGGTAACAACATTGACAATTTTTTAGGCACTGCCAAAATGTATAATGCTCAATTGCGCCATGATACCAGCTATATGTCCTTCGATTATTTTTCTCTGAATTCTTATATGGAAGGCGAGAATAAGATCCTTTCCCTTCAATCGAATGAAATTGAAGGCAATATTACCGGCAAGTTCAGGATAATGGAATTACAGGACGCTTTTAATGTTTTCCTTAACCGCTATTATCCTTCTTATTTTAAAAAACCAAACTATACCATCGGCGACCAGGATTTTTCTTTTCTAATTAAAACAAAAGAAGTTGATCCTTATGTAAGGTTATTTGATAAGCGCCTTACCGGTTTTAAT
>JBBSJI010000214.1:0-2551 GCA_038257425.1 Chitinophagales bacterium | reverse complement strand
TAATACTCCCTGTAATCCCCACTCGTTACATGATTCAACCATTCTGTATTTGCAAGATACCAATCAATAGTTTTGCTGATGCCTTCTTCAAACTGCAGCGATGGCAACCAGCCCAATTCATTTTTTAATTTACTGGCATCAATGGCATAGCGAAGATCGTGCCCGGCCCGGTCGGTAACATAGGTGATCAGTTTTTCCGATTCGCCTTTTTCCCTGCCAAGCTTTTCATCCATCTGCCTGCACAATTCCTTTACCAGGTCAATATTGGTCCATTCATTATGGCCGCCGATATTATAGGTTTCACCAATTTTACCGTTGTGAAAGACCACGTCAATAGCCCGTACATGATCCTCAACATACAACCAATCCCTTACATTCTCTCCTTTACCATAAATAGGAAGCGGTTTATTGTTGATGATATTATGAATACAGAGCGGTATCAACTTTTCCGGAAAATGAAAAGGCCCGTAATTATTACTACAGTTGCTGATCTTCACCGGCAGTTTATAAGTATGGTAAAATGCCCTTACAATATGATCGGAGGAAGCTTTGGAAGCGGAGTATGGGCTGCGGGGATCATAAGCCGTTTCTTCTGTAAAAAAACCTGTTTCTCCCAATGAACCATATACTTCATCTGTTGAGATATGGTAGAATACCTTACCCTCCATATCGCCTGCCCAGGCTTCTTTGGCAGCCTGCAGCAGGGATGCCGTACCCAAAACATTCGTAGTAATAAATGCAAGAGGATCCGTAATTGACCTGTCTACATGACTTTCGGCAGCACAATGTAATACGGCAGTAAATTTATGCTCGGCAAATAATTTTCTTAAAAGATCAAGGTCGGTAATATCGCCTTTTACAAAACGGTAATTTTTTTCCTCTTCAATATCCCTGAGATTTTCCAGGTTACCGGCATAGGTAAGTTTATCAAGATTGATAATTTTATATTGAGGGTATTTTTGTACAAATAACCGGGTTAGATGAGAACCGATAAAGCCTGCGCCGCCTGTAAGTAAAATAGTATGCATGAATTTAATTGTTTTAAGCGGAGCAAAAATAAGTTTTAGTTTAGAAAGAAGTTTAGAAGTTTAGAAGTTTATGGGTTTAGAAGTTTAGGGGGTTAGAGGGTTAGAAGTATGAATACTAAACTTTCTAAACTCTAAACCTCTAAACACGTTCCCCTACAATCCCGTAAATGCCACATGAAAGTATTGCTTGATCTCATCCACATCAAATTGCTCGGCTCTTTTTGCAGCTTTTGCTGCAAACTGATCACGCAGGCCGGCATCTTCATACATTTTCTTCATGGCATTGGCTAGCGATATTACATCCTTAACAGGGGTTAAGATACCGTACTGGCCAACTTCATAATGATTGAGGGCCCGGTGATGCAGGTCAGTATCGGGTGCAAGCAATTCCCGGGGACCGCTGCTGCAATCTGTTGAGATGACCGGTTTGCCACAGGCAAGTGCTTCTATGAGTACATTGGGAAAGCCTTCCACATCTGAACTCAGCACAAAACAATCGCTGCGTTTTACATATTTGAACGGGTTTTTGTCAAACCCACAAAAGATCACTTTTTCCATCAAACCCAGATCATGCACTTTCTGTTTTAGATTATCTTCCATAACACCGGCGCCTACGATCAATAACTTACAGGGCAGGTTCTTTAAAATAAAAAAAGCCTGTATTAATAAAAGCTGGTTCTTCTCTTTGCGCAAATTGCCAACCGTAATAAAATGAAATACATCTTTCTTAAAGCTGAAATCAGGTTCAGCGGCTGCATTTGATTTTATGAGCTGCAGATCAACCGGGTTATAAATTACCCTTACCGGAGTTTTTATCTTAAAGTTTTCAATCAGGTCGGTTTGTATGGCATAGGAGTTTGCCAGGATAAGATGGGCCCGTTTATAGGAATACATGACCATGAATTTGGAGAACATCCGGTAAATGGCCGAATGGCTTTCCTGCATGGTGGTTTGGTGCGTACCCTCACACATGATGACCCGGCCACGGTAACCCAAAAAACTTTTCATAATTGCATTGATATAACATGGGCGATATAAAAAAGCAACTGAAGTATTGATATTGTTTTTTTTACAATAGCGGTAAACCTGTAGCGATATTTGCGGCAATTTTAAAAAGCGAATGACCTTATTCTGCACCAGTGGTTGATGCAGGTTGAATACTTTTATTTCGGGAGGAATGGTATAATCAACATAGTTGCTGTATAATGCCAGGTGAATTTCAAAATCGGTTTTTAAATGGTTAATCAAAAGCGAAACCACCCGCTCTGCGCCGCCGGTTTGTAACGTATTAATAAAGATCAGCAGTTTGGGTTTAATGCCATTCATTCGTTTTCATTTTTTCAAGGTTGCCAACCTTTTAATCAGCACATTATCCTGAGTACAAATATCTGTTATTTATTTTCGCCTGCCGGTAAAAACAATTTTTCCAATTTCGTCATCATGCCATTCATGGAGAACCGGGCCCTGGTTTGTTCCTTAATTTTATGCTGGTTAAAATTGCTGCCCAATGCCCTGTTTATTGC
>JBBSJI010000213.1:0-2558 GCA_038257425.1 Chitinophagales bacterium | reverse complement strand
CGGGATACATTTTTAAAAGATTACCTATCTAGATTACATTATGGCAAAAGCACAAGGCGCAAAAGCAGCCTCAAAAAAAAGAGTAGTAAAAGTTGACAGCTACGGAGATGCACACATTACTGCAAGTTTCAACAACATCATTATCAGTTTAACCAATAAGCAGGGCCAGGTTATCAGCTGGAGCAGTGCCGGTAAAATGGGTTTCAGGGGTTCTAAAAAGAACACGCCTTATGCAGCCCAGATGGCCGCAGCAGATGCAGCTAAAACAGCTTTGGATGCAGGTTTAAAAAGAGTTGATGTATTTGTGAAAGGACCAGGATCAGGCCGTGAAGGTGCTATCCGTTCTTTATCTCAAAATGGTATTGAGATCAACATGATCAAAGACGTTACGCCTTTGCCACATAATGGTTGCAGGCCGCCGAAAAAGAGAAGGGTATAAGATTTAATATTTTAGATTTAATATTTAATATTTTTTTCGGACTTAAAAGTCTGCCTGAAATAAAGGAAATATTAAATCTACAATATTCAATATAAAATATTTCATAACGGGTACATTATTCATTTTACGATTTTTATAATGATGTACCGACACTAAAAAATCAATAATAAATTATGGCACGTTACACAGGCCCCAAAACAAAAATCTCCAGGATCTTCGGAGAGCCCATTACCGGTAATGGAAAATGGTTAACAAAGAACAGCAACCCTCCGGGTATGCATGGTGCTAACCGCAAGCGCAAAACTTTAGGTGAATATGCTTTACAATTAAGAGAAAAGCAAAAAGCAAAGTACACTTATGGTTTGCTTGAAAAACAATTCCGTAAAACATTTGATGAAGCTGCCCGCCGTAAAGGTGTTACCGGTGAAAACCTTATTAAATTATTAGAAGCCCGTTTGGATAATACCGTATTTCGTATGGGTATTGCACCAAGCCGTCAGGCTGCACGCCAGTTGGTATCGCACAAGCACATTACCGTAAATGGTGAGGTTTTAAATATACCTTCTTACAGTTGCGTTGCCGGTGATGTAATTGGCTTAAAAAATAAAAGTGCAGCTAACGCATCTATCACCGGTAATTTACGTGGCAAGAATGCCAAGTTTAACTGGTTAGAGTGGAATGAAGCTGATTCAAAAGGTACTTTTATTACTTATCCTGAAAGAGAAAGTGTTCCTGAAAATATTAAGGAGCAACTGATCGTGGAATTGTATTCTAAGTAAGATACCCCCTCCGCCCCCTAAAGTGGGAACTTGAAAGAGTAAAATGGGAGTTGAATAAAGCTGAAAAGTAAAAGAGTGCGACGCCAATGAAGTTGAACAGAATTACTTCAGTTTGGTACAAAAAATTTTTAAACAATAAAACAACAAAATACAAATGGCCATTTTAAATTTTGTTAAGCCCGATAAAATCGTTCTTCAGAAAGCAACCGAGTTTGAAGCAATCTTCGAATTTCGCCCGCTGGAACCAGGGTATGGTGTAACAATCGGTAACTCTCTGCGCAGGGTGTTACTGAACTCTTTAGAGGGTTACGCTATCATTGGTATCAACATTGCCGGTGCCGATCACGAGTTTGCAACCTTAAAAGGTATTACTGAAGACGTAACAGAAATAATCCTGAACCTGAAGCAGGTTCGTATCAAGAAGAAAGTTGAGCATGAAGTAAGTGTAGAGAAAGTAACACTTTCTCTTAAGAACAAAACTGAATTCACTGCAGGTATGATCGGGGAGGCTTCTCCTACTTTTGAAGTAATGAACCCCGAGTTGTTGATCTGTACTATGGATAGCAGTGCAAAACTGGATATCGAGATCACTATTGGTAAAGGACGTGGTTATGTTCCGGCAGAAGAGAACAAAGAAAAGAATTCTCATTTTGGATATATTCCCGTAGATGCTATTTACACGCCAATTAAGAATGTAAAATACTCAATTGAAAATACACGTGTGGAGCAGCGTACCGATTTTGAAAAACTGATCATGGAAGTGATCACTGATGGTACTATTCACCCGGAAGATGCTGTAAAGCAGGCCAGCCGTATCCTGATACAGCACCTGATGATCATCACTGATGAGAATATTACTTTTGATACTAAAGAAGATAAGAAAGAAGACCTGGTTGATGAACAGACCTTACAATTACGTAAAGTATTAAAGACACCATTGGAAGACCTTGATCTTTCGGTACGTGCCTTTAATTGCTTAAAAGCTGCCAAGATCAATTCATTAAGTGAACTGGTACAGTATGAGCAGGAAGACCTGATGAAGTTCAGGAACTTCGGCCAAAAATCTTTAAGTGAGATTGAGCAGGTATTACATGAAAGAGGATTAAGTTTTGGAATGGATTTGAGCAAGTTGAAATTGGACGACGAGTAAACCCCTCCGCCCCTAAAGGGGAACCGGAGTTTTTATAACATAAGTAGTCTGTAATTCCTGACACGGTACAGACGAATTAACCCTTCGACTTCGCTCAGGATTTTGCGGATGAGAAACAAATAACAAATGTCATGCGTCACGGAAAAAAAGGGAATAAGCTGAGCAGAACGGCTTCTCACAGGAAGGCCCT
>JBBSJI010000212.1:0-2573 GCA_038257425.1 Chitinophagales bacterium | reverse complement strand
AAGGGGGAGAGGGTAAAGTGTTGTATGTTTGGTTTGATGCACCGATCGGTTATATAAGTGCTACCAAACAATGGGCAATTGATAATAATAAAGACTGGAAACCTTATTGGGAAGATAAGGATACCAAACTAGTTCATTTTATCGGCAAGGATAATATTGTTTTTCATGCAATCATTTTTCCGGTGATGCTGAAATTGCATGGTAATATTTTACCGGATAATGTACCCAGTAACGAATTCATGAACCTGGAGGGGGATAAGATGAGTACGAGTCGTTGCTGGAGCATTGAGATGGATGATTATATCAACGATTTTGTAAAAAAGGAAAATGGTGGAGAGCAAATGGTAGATGCCTTACGTTATTACCTTACACAGATTGCTCCTGAAACAAAAGACAGTGAATTTACTTGGAAGGGTTTTCAGGATGCAGTGAACAGTGAGCTGGTGGCCATATTCGGCAATTTTGTGAACAGGGCATTTGTGCTCATGCATAAATTATGCAAAGGAAAAGTGCCGCCATTACACCTGGATATTATAGATGATGCGGATAAGAAAATGTTTGAGGAAATTCAAAATACAAAAACCAAAATTGAAGATTTAATTGAGGGATATAAGTTCAGGGATGGGTTGTATGAAGTGATGGATATTGCACGTAAAGGAAATAAATTCATGCAGGATAAGCAGCCATGGATCGTTGCAAAAAGCCTGGAAACAGATCCGGGGCAACAGAAATTAATTGATAATTGCTTACACGTTTGTTTGCAGTTAACAGCTAATCTTGCCATATTCATCAATCCGTTTTTACCTTTTGCTGCAAGGAAAATGTGTTATATGATGAAGGTGGTGGATAAGATACTGGATTGGGAAAATGCCGGCAAATCAAAACTGGTAAGTGTGGGTTATTCTTTACGCCCACCTGAATTATTGTTTAGAAAAATAGAAGATGAAGAAGTAAAAGAGCAGGTGGGAAAATTAAAAGATAAAAAAAAGATGATGGAAAATACAGAATCAAAATCAGTTTCCGATAAATCTGAAATCGTCAATCTGAAATCTGAAATAGTTTTTGATGATTTTGCAAAAATCGATTTAAAAGTAGGAACTATTACCGCAGCAGAAAAAGTTGAAAAGGCCGATAAGCTTTTGAAACTTGAAGTTGATCTTGGTTTTGAGAAAAGAACCATTGTAAGTGGTATAGCATTGCATTTTGCACCTGAAAATATTGTAGGAAAGCAAGTTGTTGTAGTTGCAAATCTTGCAGCACGCAAAATGAGGGGAATTGAGAGCCAGGGAATGATATTAATGGCAGAAGATAAGGGCGGTAAACTGCATTTTGTAAATCCAGGCACTGTGATAGATGCAGGCAGCACTGTTAATTAAAAGCTCAGGTTGATAAAATCACTAATTCTTATATCCTTACTATTTACGTGGTTATAGAGTTAGTTTGAATGTAAAATGTGTTTGGACTCATTTTTGATTAAGATAAACTAAATATAAAACTACAATTATGACAAGCAAAAATTTTCTCTTCGTATTATTCTTTGCCTTTACAGTGCCGGTGTTTGCACAGGCGCCTGATATGACCTTGATCCCTTATCGCAAAGGCGATTTATGGGGATATGCAACGGCTGATAAAACAATTATTGTTACGCCACAATTCCAGGAGGCACAACTTTTTTATGAAGGTTATGCTGCTGTAAAAAAGAATGGCAAGTATGGTTACATCAATAACTCAGGCAAAACAGTTATTCCTTTTAATTATTATGCTGCCAAACCATTCCGCGTTGGATATTATGCTCTTTCAGGAAATAACAAACCTGGTGATGGTTCCATCAATTCACAAAAAACTGTCTTGTTTGCAGGAGCCGCTCCCAAAGCAGATGGCTACGAGATATGTATTGACGTTAAAGGCCTGAAAATAAAATGCCCGGCTATTAATGAGAACAGTGTGCCTGATCTGAATAAGCCAAATACAGTAACCGTTAAAAGTAGTTATACTGCTGTTCCAAAAACAGAATTGTTCGACAACATAATTGATGACTATAAAATGGCAGGAACCGAGGATACTTATTATATAGCCACAAGAAATAACAACTATGGTGTTTTTAACAACAAGTATGAAGTGGTTGTTCCTTTTGAATATTCTAAAATTGAAAAACTGACCATAGGCGCAATGACTTATGTGATGGTAGATAAAGGCGGAATGAAAGGGATCCTTTTTGGGAATGGGTCTCCTTATATGGCACTTGAAAATACTAAACTGATATATGTGCCTGCAAAAGACGGCAAGCGTTATTTTATTTATGCTAAAGATGGTAAAACAGGTTTAAAGAATAATCTGTATGCAACAGTTGTTGAACCAACTTATGATGATATTACCTATGATGCTGAAGGAAATGGATTTGTATTATTATCTAATAGTTATAAAGGCTATGCATTTCCAAACAGTGCTGTTTTAGAAGCAAGGTTTGCTGAATTAAAACCTGTAAAGGGTGGAGAATATGTTATGGTAAAAAACTCAGCGGGTAAATGGGGATATATCAGCAATAGTCTGGTTGAGTTCTTTGTTGATTAGTT
>JBBSJI010000211.1:0-2589 GCA_038257425.1 Chitinophagales bacterium | reverse complement strand
TTATATCTGGAATAGTTATTCATTTGTGTACTTACCAACCAGTACTGCAGGGTATAACCAATCGCATTCTTACCAGCATTTGAGATCTACGGTAAAGGATATGAATTATGCTGCTGATAATAAATGGAAATTTAATACTTCAAACAAGGCAGTAAAAATAAAGAATGGTGTATTCCCAACAGCAGCTAATGCAGCACAGGATTTTGCCGTAGAAATTGATGGTGTTAATTCTATTCAGAGTGTTTGTGGTATATCTGCTATAATTTTTAACGTGTTCAGTCCTTTTGATATGGTACCCTGGGCTAACGTTTTTCCGGGCACGGGCTTATATGGAAGTGATAATGTTTGTGGTACATCTCGTAGGTGGAATTTTCAATACAATGTTTTAAGCCAGTCTAAACGTATTGCTGCAGTTAATTTCTTAGATTTGGTGCCAGCCGGTTATTATGTAACAGCCCGTTATACTTCTGGTACAATTTCGTCAACTAATACCTATGCCAATGACTGGATGAATGATACACTTGTTATGGGTAGTGGTAATTCGTTATATCACAGGTTAAAAAATGCCGGCTTTATTGATATAGATTCATTTAACAGACCAAGGGCTTTCAACTTTATTTATAAAAAGCAAGATGCTTCTTTTACACCTGCATTCTTATTTTCAGAAGGAATTACTGACAAAATTGTTTTGAACGCGACTGCTCCTACAATTAAAAGCTCAGGCACCATTACATCCCCTCTCTTTGGCCCTGCGCTTAGCTGGAGCCAATTTCATTGGAGAGGATCAAGGGAAGAAGTTAATGCCGGAGATTCTGTATCCTTTAATGTAATTGGTGTTACGACAGCAGGTGCTGAAACGGTTTTATATTCTGTTGACTCTACAACAAAAGATCTTGATATATCGGCCATAAATGCAAGCCAATACCCTTACTTAAAACTTAAAATGTTTACAAAGGATACAGTACAGGGTTCGCCATACCAGCTAAGATACTGGAGAGTGAATGGAGCTTATGTACCCGAAGGTGCTGTGGCGCCCAATATCCTTTTTGCGATGAAAGACACAGCTGACCAGGGAGAAATTGTAGATTTTAAACTGGCATTTAAAAATATCAGCCAGACAGCTTTTGCAGATAGCATAAAAATTAATTTTACAATAACAGATAGAAATAATGTACCTAATCCCGTTATTTTACCAAGAGGTAAGGCACTGGTAACAGGCGATACATTGGTCATCAGTTATAAAATAGATACCAGGAATTACCCGGGAATGAACACTGTTTTTGTAGAAGTAAATCCTGCAAATGACCAGCCGGAGCAATATCATTTTAATAACATCCTTTACAAAAGCTTATTTGTAAAAGCTGATAATTTTAATCCTTTGCTGGATGTGACTTTTGATGGGGTGCATATTCTTAACAAAGATATTGTATCGGCTAAGCCGCACATTTTGATCAATCTTAAAGATGAAAGCAGGTTCCTTGCATTGAGTGATACTGCCTATATAAAAGTGCAGGTTCGTTTCCCTGACGGCTCTTTGCGGAATTATTATTTTGGAGACAGTATGCGTTTTACACCGGCAAATTTATCAACCGGTAATAATACTGCAACTATTGATTTCTTTCCCACATTCCCTGAGGAAGGGGAATATGAACTGATCGTTTCAGGAAGGGATGTGGTTGGAAATACTGCAGGTGCTATTGAGTATCATGTTACATTTAATGTAATAACAAAAGCAATGATCTCTAATCTGTTGAATTATCCAAATCCGTTTACAACTTCTACAGCTTTTGTATTTACCATTACCGGCAGTGAAGTACCTCAAAACATGCGGATACAGATATTAACGATAACCGGAAAAGTAGTTAGAGAGATTACCATTGATGAATTGGGACCATTGCATGTGGGCAGAAATATTACCGAGTATAAATGGGATGGTACCGATCAGTATGGTGCTAAACTGGCTAATGGAGTTTATTTGTACAGGGTGCTTACAAACTTAAATGGTAAATCGCTTGAAAAGTATAAAGCCGAAGGAGACAAATCAGATAAGTTCTTTACTAAAGGATATGGCAAGATGGTGCTTATCAGATAAATAATAATAATTCAAAGCATAAGAGGCTGCCTTGCAACGGGCAGCCTTTTTTATTTGTTACCTTTGTAAATAAAATAATTACATGGCTAAAATAGCTATCAACATAGCCACGGGCAGTTTACAACAGGATGAAATAATTGTTGGTATTGACCTGGGAACTACTAACAGCCTGGTTGCCATTATTCACCCGGAGAGTAAAAAGCCTGTTGCATTAAAAGAGCATAATGGTAAAACGCTGGTTCCTTCCGTGATTCATTTTGACGCAGATGGAAATATTACCGTGGGTGAAGCGGCGAAACAATATTTAGTTACCGACCCCGCAAATACTGTTTTTTCTGCTAAAAGATTAATGGGTAAGACGTATAAGGATGTACAAAATAATTCCGGGGCCCTGGCTTATAAGATAATCGATGATGAAAATAAACTGGTAAAAGTGCAGGTAGGCAACAGTTTTTATTCACCTGTCGATCTCTCATCATTAATTTTAAAAGAACTAA
>JBBSJI010000210.1:0-2642 GCA_038257425.1 Chitinophagales bacterium | reverse complement strand
TTCTATAATTTCCAACAGGAACATTCTGGCTACAGTGTCCAGAATGGCGAGTCCAAAATCATCCAGGATTAGTAAATCATATTTTTCAATTTTGCTAATCTCCCTGCTGTAACTTCCATCTGCTTTCAGCATTTTTAATTTGCTAAATAGTTTTTGGGTATTAAAATAGAGTGTTCTATATCCGGCCAGGCATGCCTGGTGTCCCAGGGCTGATGCCAAAAAACTCTTGCCTACACCGGTGGCTCCTGTGATCAGAATATTTTCTTTGCGGGTTATAAAGCCGGTATCAGCCAAACGCATCAGTTTTGTTTTATCCAATCCGCGGTTGGCTGTAAAGTTGACCTCTTCTATAGATGCACCATAGCGGAACTTTGCCAAACGCAGATGCCTGCTGATTTTTTTATTTTCCCGTTCTTCCCATTCGGATTGTATCAGAATATTGATCAACTCATCATGAGTCATATCATGGTGTTGGTTACTATCGAGCATGGTCTGGTAGCTTCGTAACATACCGTGAAGGTGCATGTGCGACATTTTGTTTAATACTGTACTGTTCATTTTAATATTTATTAATGATGAAAAATGAGGTTACTTATTTGTAATGATCGGCTCCACGAATATTTTCATGAAAGGGGATTGTTATTTGCGGATTGCTATCATCAGTCAGATCCATCTGGTCAAGCCCGGTATCAAGTATTTTTTTAATCATCGTGTAATTAAAGGCTCCAAAAAAAGTAGCTCTTTCTATCGCCTTAATCAATCGTTCCTTACCAGCGGTTTTTCCCTGGCTGAGAATACCTACACAGCTTCTGTAAGCCTGCTCCGGATAATCCGCCTTGTCAAGTATTTGGATAATGTAATCTTTAACCACGGGAGCGATATCGCTTGCCCAATTGATAAATTTATCCGGATTCCAATCGCTTACAAACTGATGTGTAGATGAAAGATGGTCTCTGGTAGTAGTATAGCGATATTTTACGGAGCTACGCCGGTGGTATGCAATCTGTTCCTTATTGTAAAAAATAGAAACATGGGAGGCAGAGTAAATAATTTTCACTACCCTACCGATAAAACGATAGGGTACACTATAGTAATGCTTGTCTTCCCGTATTTGAATATGCCCATTTTTCATAACGGTAACTTCTTTGTAAAATTTGATCTCATAGCGGTCGGCTGGCAGTATGCCAAGCAAGTGTTTTTCCTGTTCCTTAAACAACTGCATGCGGCTCTCCGGGCGCTGTTGAAAGGCTTGCTGATTATGCACTTCCAACAATTCACTGATTGCATTATTTAATGAAGTGAGGCTATAAAATACCTGATTGCGCAGTGGCGCAAAAATCCTTGAGTAGGTAATGTTGACAGCGTTTTCTACCAACGACTTGTCGCGGGGTTTGTAGCTTCTTGCGGGCAAAATAGAAGTTCCGTAATGATTGGCAAAATCCTGAAAAGATCTGTTAAGTTCTGCCTCATATTTGTCTGCTTTGTGCACTGCACTCTTTAGATTATCTGGTACAATTACACGAGGAACGCCACCAAAAAAATGAAGCGCATTTTCTGTGGCCCGTAAAAAGTCTTCTTTTCTTTGGGAGAATATAGCCTGTACATATGTGAGTTGACTAAATCCAAGGATGGCTACATATACTTCCACCTCTGACAGCTCACCTGTAGTAGCATCTACGAGTGATATTTTCTTTCCGGTATAATCAATAAAAAGTTTATCCCCTGGCTGCTGTTCAATGTGAAGCGTTCCGGAACTGCTTTTCTTCCAGGCCCTAAAATGATCACAAAACTGGGAATAGCTGAAGCCATCAGGGCATTGTAGTTTGTATTCACCCCAAAGTACCCAACGAGTTACTCCGGTGCGCAGCAGCTCTTTTTCAAAGTAAGGGAAAAGCTTTGACAGAGACTGATAACGTTCCACATCCTGCGAATCCGGATCCTGTAATAAGGCATCCAAAGCCATATCTTCCATCTCCAGGAGGTCTTTAAAATCCAGCTGTTTAACTTCTATTAAACGCAGATATTTTTTAACCGTGTTTCTGGCAATATTTACAGCTTTGGCAATGGTTTGCAGCGCAACACCATTATTACGCAATCTGATAATTTGTTTTAATTGTACCATAGTAATCGTTTGTCCAGCCATTTGTTTTACAGTATTTAAATGAAAAACTGCAAAGCAAAACGATTACAGAAAAATAGTGGTCAATATCGCCGGAATGTCAGGACCACTGAAAATGGGTGGTCAGCATTGCCGGAATGACATCGCCGCAGCAGGAAATAAAACCCTTCCGTCAAGAACCTACCCCTTTAAAAAAGAAGTGGTCAGGATCGCCGGAATGGATACAAAAAGTAAAAAAATAAGTGGGTGGTCAACATCACCGGAATGGGTGGTCAACATGGCCGGAACGGGTGGTCAAGATGATTCGGATTATGCACTTACCGGATTAAAATGTATGTAGTTTAACTTTTGAACCGCCACCGCTCTGGAATATATTTCCGTGCTTATAGAATCCCTTTGCCATATCTGGTGTTTTTTATTTGCCGCAACCACTTCAAATTCCTTAGACCGTCCGGATAACTTTAATTTCTTTAAAAATTCATGAGCTGTATATTTCAAAAAACTTCCTTGCGGAGTTTCTTTG
>JBBSJI010000209.1:0-2686 GCA_038257425.1 Chitinophagales bacterium | reverse complement strand
GATTCTTTAATAGCGAAAGAAAAATATCCAGATGCACTTGCAATAATCGACACCGCAGATATCTCCAGTGATTTAAAACTGGATTATAAAGGGCAAATATTATTAAGGCAAGGGAAACCCCGTGAAAGCATTTATTTCTTTAATCAGGCCATTGCTTTTGTTGAATATAGTAAAGCAATTCCAAATAGAGCCAAAGCATACGTGGCATTAAAGCTATTTGATAGTGCCATTATTGACTACAAAAAAATCGCTTACTTCAATTTTGACTTTTATAGGCCTTTAGCAGAAGTATATGAAACCATGGAATTAAAAGACAGTGCGCTGAAATATTATAAATTATTTCTCAAAGAATATCCAGACAGTAATTCTGTAAAAATTAAAATCGAGCATTTAGAAAACGGCGGCTAACATTATGCGTATTGAAGAAAGCCCCCCGATTTAAAAGATGATTGAAGAAATAAAAAAGCCTCCGAAGTTAATACTGCGGGGGCTTTTTGCAATACGCTGTTCAGCGACACCGATAGTGAAGTGACTGCGATTTTTTATAAGGTGTTTTGCAGCGGTTTTGAAAAGATGGCTACAGAAGTAAATGGCTACTGTCTCCCTGTTTGCAAATGTTTAACTGCATCCCGGCCATGAAATCCCTTACCCAAAAACTCGTTTTGTTTTTAGAAAAATAAAAATCAGTGCCAGCGTTAATTTTTTTCATGGGCTGTATGTTTTCTTTGTTTTAGGAGAACCGCGGTTGCGCAACTGCGCTGCGTCTATCAGACAGCCGTTGTGAAAAATAAATGTTTTAACTAACACCATACGGCCCTGCCCGCATACAGGGCAAAGGGTGATGTCTTTACCGGTTTGCAGCAGTAATTGTAATGCTACAGGTGTATGTACCCTTTGTATTGGTACAGGTAGCTTTAGTTGTCTGCATACTGCTGCTATGCGCTCCATTTTATTTTTGGAATGCAGGTATCCGGCATGGCGGATCTTTACAAATCCTTTAGGCAGAATGTGTTGTTCAAAACGCCGCAGGAATTCTGCATGCGGCAGCTTCATTACTTTTTGTTTATTGCCACCTGCGTAATCTTTGTACTTAAAACTTAGGTGGCTTTCATCTATGTGCAAGATCCTGTGGGCGGTGATAGCCACCTTGTGCGTGTAGCGGCCCAGGTATTCTATTATTTGTGCAGGGCCGCCAAAAGGTGCTTTGGCATTTACATTCCATTTCTTTTTACCTGCAACTGACAGGATGTTTTCTGTATCTTCTTTGCCTGTAAAAAGCAATGACCCATCAGCGATATACTTTCTTACATGTTCTAAAAAATAGCCCTTGTATATTTTTTCCATGGCACGGCGCGGAAACAAAAAACGGCCATTGCTTCTTTTTTCTTTTATCCATTTACCATCTGCATCCATACCGCCACCACTCACTATGTTATGCGTGTGTGGATGAAAGTTAAGGTCCTGACCATGGGTGTGCAGTATGCTTACGATGCCTGGGGTGGCGCCTATATATTTTTCATCTTTAGATAAAGTGAGAATGGTATGTTGTGCGGCTTTGAACAGCAGACCAAACAGCAACTTCCTGTTGCCCATGCACAAGCTGCGTAACTCCTGGGGCAGCGTAAACACCAAATGGAAATAGGTCGTGGGCAAGAGTTCTCCCATTCTGTCTTCCACCCATTGGCTACGCTTCATACCTCCGCAACCAGGACAGTGCCGGTTGCCACAGCTATGGTATTGATAATGCAGGTGGCAACAGCTCGCATTGCTGCATCTGTAATGATGCACACCTATGCCCGCCGTGTGACAGCGGCTTAGCTTGCTGAATACCGCACGGCTGTAACTATTAAAACCTGACACTTCCGGATGGGCAAAGATTTTTGTTTGCAGCAGTTGCCGCCGTTCATTTAGCGGCTGCTCCATACACCACCGCATCTAAAGGTGACACGATGCCAAGCTGCGTGTGTTTTTGCAAATGCAAATACACCATCGTCGTCTCTAATTTAGAATGCCCCAGCAAAGTTTTTATTACATGGATATTGTTGCCACTGTTAAGCATATGCGTAGCAAAGGAGTGCCGCAGCGTGTGTGCCGTAAAAGGCTTTTCCTTAAACCCTGCTTTGGCCATTGCATTGTTTACTACCAATTGCATACTGCGTACATGCATGGCTCTTTTGGTTTGCTTACTGGTAAATAAATATTCCTTAGGCCGGCCTTCCTGCACATACAGCAGCCGCAACTGCTCTAATAATTTTGCCGGCAATAAAGTGTATCTGTCTTTAGCGCCTTTTCCCTGATAAACTTTTAGCCGCTGATTGTGACTTTCTATATCCTGTAAGCGCAGAAGACACACTTCACTTATGCGCAGGCCACAACCATATAGCAGACCTATTACGCAATATTCTTTTACACTCAATGGCGCAGCAAAGAGTTGTATTACCTCTTCCTCCGCCATAATGTTGGGCAGGATAAATTGTTTTTTGGGATACAGGTTTGACGGCACAATGTAAGGGGCCGGCAGAATGCGTTTAAAGAAAAAGCTGCAGGCCTGTGCCACGCTGCGACACTTGGCCCTGCCTACTTTATGCACTTCTTTTATGTACTGCATGTACTGTTCTATATCCGCCTGCTTAATGTCTGCAACTGCTTTATGATTGTAATACTTAAAGAGCAAACACATCTCTTG
>JBBSJI010000208.1:0-2711 GCA_038257425.1 Chitinophagales bacterium | reverse complement strand
TCAATAATTTACCATTTAACAATAAAAAAACGGAGTAGCAAAAATTACAGCTTCACCACGCAGTGCCAAATTCCTTTTACCGGCACAAACTTTAGTAACCCTCCTGATCATTTTTCTGGCATTCAGCCAAGCTATTGCTGCTAGTCAAAAAGAAATCAGGTTCCTCTGTGTTGTTTCATTACTGATCGTGTTCGAGTTCTTAAACCTGTTATTGCATCCTTATGTTGGAGCATGGAGACATTACTCCCCCGAACGGATAATAGTCATAATCATGGTGAGAACTATGTACAAATGAAAATGGTTCGTGAGACACGAACCAAGGCAAAAATTATTTTTTTGATATTACACTTTAACCGTCACACTATGCACAGCAGCAGCCATTTCTTTTATAAGATTGGGATCCTTTTCAATGGCATTACCAACAACAATTACATCGGCGCCGGCCTTGCAGTTGAGGTAGGCTTTTTCCGGTTCAATGATACCACCGCCAATAATTAAGGGTACCTGTATAACGCCAGCAACTTTGGCGATCATATCTTCACTAATAGCACGTCTGGCACCACTACCGGCATCCATATAAATCAGTTTCATGCCCAGCATTTCGCCAGCCATGGCGGTACACATGGCAATTTCATTTTTATCTGCCGGCAAAGGTGCCGCATTAGAAATATAAGAGACTGTAGTAGGCGCTCCCCCATCAACAACCATATACCCAGTTGGTAAAATTTCCAGCCCGCTTTGTTTTACCACCGGGGCAGATATTACGTGTTGGCCAATGAGCATATCGGCATTGCGGCCACTGATGAGTGATAGGTATAATAAAGCATCGGCATATTTACTTACCTGGTTAGGGCTGCCGGGAAAAAGTATTACGGGAATATTGCAACTCCTTTTTATCAGTTGCACACATTCATCTAAATAATTGGAAATGACCAGGCTACCGCCCACCAAAAAATAATCGACCTGGGCAGCTACGGCCAGTTCTATCAATTGGTCTACACTGCGGTCGTTCACCTTATCGGGGTCAACCAATACTGCAAATGATTTTTTGTGCTGCTCCTTACGCTCTGCTAATGAATGGTAAATCCCTTTAATCATCCTGTCCGTTGGTTTGGTGCAAAAATGTATAAAAATTAGTTGTTAACGAAATATAAGACTTAAATAAAACGTATATAGTTGCAAATTCGTGCATTTTCTGCCTAAATTTGATACGATGCCCGATATTACTTACGAGATAAAGTTTAAAACGGCCCGAAGTGGCGGAAAAGGCGGGCAAAACGTTAACAAGGTGGAAACGATGGTGGAAGGCTATTGGGATATCGGCTCATCGGCCCTGGTAAATGACGAACAAAAAGCCCTGCTGCAGGAAAAACTCTCCAACAAGATCAATGCAGAAGGATTTTTACTGGTAAAGAGCCAAACCGAAAGGACCCAGCTGGGCAATAAGCAGCAGGTGATCAAAAAAATGGTGCTTTTGGTGAATAAAGCACTTATTAAGCCAAAACCCCGTAAAGCAACCAAACCGAGTAAGGCTGTAAAAGAAAAAAGACTTGAGTGTAAAAAGAAAGTTGGGGCAATAAAAGAAACGAGAAAAAAAGTAATGAAGGATAATCTTTAATACGCATCATTTGAAACTGAGAATAATATTATTGCTTTGCATCGCTATAGTTATTGCAGCTTGTCAGAAAAAAATGACCTCACCTATTTTTTAAATACACTTACTGATACTACCATGACGAAGTCGGCAAGGTTTGCACAATGATGCATGGTTTCCATTACTATAGAAAATTTTATTACAAAACTGCATTTAAAAATTATAAAGGTAAATTTGAACCTAAATTAAAAATATAGTTGAGCGGCATTAAAAAATTAGCAGGACAAACTTTGTGGTATGGCGTGCCTACCATTGCAAGCCGCTTCCTGGGATATTTAATGAATATGGCCCTGCCCTTTTTTGTGCTGATGCCCGAAAAAACCGCAGACCTGGTGCAGGTTTATACCATCATCCCCTTTTTAAATGTATTGTATGCTTATGGCCTGGAAACTGCCTATTTCCGTTTTTCTCAAACACACGATAAACAAAAGCTGTACAATACCCTTTCGCTTTCGCTTTTATTCAGCAGCATCTTATTTACAGTTATCTTATTGCTTTGTAAAGATTCATTAGTTGGTGCAGCAGATCTTGATAACCATCCTGAATATATTTTATGGATGATTGCTATTATTGCAGTTGATAATTTAAATACTTTACCCTTTGCTAAACTACGGCAGGAGAACAGGCCGAGGCGATATGCTTTTGCCAGGGTGGCAGGTATTGTAATAAATGTATTGGTGGTTATTTTTTTCCTGGGCATTGTTCCCAATATTTTAGAAAGCAACCCCGATAGTTTTTTACAATCGATCTACAATAAAGATTTTGGTCTTGGGTATTACCTGCTCGGTAACCTCTGTGGAAGCCTGTTTACATTACTGGTACTCTCCAAAGAAATTAAACAAATAAAGATCAGTTTCGATTTTAGTTTATGGAAAGAAGTGATGCGCTACAGTGCCCCGCTAATTATTGTTGGCCTGGGAGGTATGGTAAATGATGTACTCAGCCGTTTGATCTATCGCCACGTGGTTGACCTGCCGCAAAACCAGGCCGATCATGAGCTGGGTATCTTTGCCAATATTTTCCGAATAGCATTGCTCATCACCATTATGATTCAGGC
>JBBSJI010000207.1:0-2722 GCA_038257425.1 Chitinophagales bacterium | reverse complement strand
TAAAAAGGTAGAAGATCAATTAACTTATTTAAATGGAAATTTTGCCGGTTACTATAATTCAAAGATTGGGTACAATGAAAAGCTGTCTCACCAGATGTATGCCGGCGCCGATTTTATTTTAATGCCCAGCAGGGTAGAGCCCTGTGGTTTAAACCAGATGTATGCTTTACGTTATGGTACAATACCTATAGTAAGAAGTACAGGGGGGTTAAAAGATACGGTAACAGATATCGGTGAACCAGATGGCTTTGGTATCCGTTTTAATTATGCCAGCATTTGGGATATCACTTATTCCATACACCGTGCTGTTGAGCTATATGATGATAAAGAAAAAATGAGTGTTCTTGTTAAACAAGTGATGGAGATTGATAACAGTTGGGAAAAAAGTGCAGAAAAATATTTAGACCTATATACATCCATTCAATTAAAATAAAACCACATGATAAGCAAATCAGTAGTAGCAGTGATCCTTGGAGGTGGTGCAGGAAGTCGTTTATATCCACTTACATCTACCCGTAGTAAACCGGCTGTACCCATTGGCGGTAAATACCGGCTTGTTGATATTCCTATTTCCAACTGTATCAATTCCAATATCAACCGGATGTTTGTATTAACGCAATACAATTCAGCATCTTTAAATAAGCATATAAAGAACGCATACCAGTTCAGCGCATTCAGTAGTGGCTTTGTAGATATATTGGCGGCGGAGCAAACGCCCGACAGCCTGGGATGGTTTCAGGGTACTGCTGATGCGGTACGACAATCTTTAAAGCATATTCAAAACAATGATTTTGAATACGTGCTCATTTTAAGTGGCGATCAGCTTTACCAGATGGATTTTAGAGAAATGTTTCAAAATCATATTGATAAAGGCGCCGATGTTTCTATAGCCACTATTCCGGTGGCAGATAGAGAAGCACCTGAGTTTGGCATTTTAAAAGCTAATGGAGAACAATGCATAACATCTTTTATTGAAAAACCTGCAAAGGAATTATTGCCGGAATGGGTAAGTGACACCGGTAAAGAAATGAAAGCACAGGGACGTAAATATCTGGCCTCCATGGGTATTTATATTTTTAATAAGCAATTTCTGTTCGACCAGCTGGTTGTTGATAAAAAAGATGCTACGGATTTTGGAAAAGAGATCATTCCTGATTGTATAAACACACAAAAAGTGGTGAGTTTCCAATACGATGGCTACTGGACAGATATCGGAAACATTTATTCTTTTTATGAAGCCAACCTGGCATTAACTTTAGAGATACCTCCTTTCAATTTGTTTGATAATACCAAAGCAATTTTCAGCCGTGCACGTATGCTGCCACCTATGAAGATCGGCAATACATTAATTGAAAGCAGCATCCTGGCCGAAGGTTCTATCATTGATGCATCAAGAATTATAAGCAGTGTTATTGGAATAAGAACCAGGATCGGTAAAGGAACGGAGATCATTAATTCATACCTGATGGGTAGTGATTACTATGAAACGATCGTGGAAATGGCTCATTCAATGGAAAGAGGCATTCCTAAACTGGGGATAGGAGAGAATTGCAAAATTGAAAATGCCATTGTTGATAAAGATTGTCGCATTGGGAATGATGTAAAAATTACGGGTGGCACCCATCTTGAAGACAGTGACCATGCATTGTATACAGTTAAAGACGGTATAGTAGTTATTAAAAAGCGGGCGATAATACCTGACGGATTCGTGATATAGCAATTGGAATACTACAATACTACATTCCACATAAACTGTTCCATCCATTTATTAGACTCCGGGTCATCTGACCTGAACCAATCTTTTGTACGCTCCTTCATTATAGCTTTAAGCGTAGTTAATGTGTATGGCTTTTTTGTGGTTACGGGCTTAATCTCATTTACAGGTACATTGTTCATCATTATTTTAGTAGCGATCCAGGATGTGTACATGCGAGGAATGGTCACGCCCAGTATCATACCCGGTAATCCATTAATAGAGCATGGGCCACCAGGGATCATTATCTCATCTGTATAAAATGCAAATACATATACACTATCGCTTATTTTGCCTTCTGCTTTTCTGCAGTTGAAGCCGGCAATTACCCTGCTTTCGTTTGTTATCTTCCAGTTGATCACAGGTATGGTATCTTCTGTAACAAAGCTTGAACCATGTACTGTCTTCTGCATAGAGAATTTATTATTGGCATGGTCAAAGTACCAAATATTCTCCTCGTCATTCTTCCTGAACCACTCAGGAACTTTCAGTCCCGCTACCCAGTGGTCAAACTTAAATATGCTTTTATCATTGGCGAATGTATACAGGTAGTATCCTGTCTTAAATTGCGGCATGGCATCTTTCAGCATTTCATCCCAGGAATTATTGCCCATTGTTTTTTTAATATTGGTTTTTACTTCGTATTCAATTACAGCTTTACTGATAAATTGTTGTGCTGTTGATTGAACTGTACAAATTAACAGTACAATTAAAAATGATAAAACAGTTTTCATTTCTTTTATTTTGAATAATTGCATACAAGTTTATTTTGCTTTTGCACCATTATTTTTAAAATTCCAGATAAAACCTATCATCCAGTAACGTTTAAGGCGGTCGTTTCTTACTTCATTAAATGTATTGCGGTCAAAGTTCCTGGTAATGCCCACGTTTTGATTCAGGATATCACGTACTGTGATATAAGCTGTAAACTCATCTTTTTTAAAAGTCTTTTCCAGCCTGGCATTCCAC
>JBBSJI010000206.1:0-2739 GCA_038257425.1 Chitinophagales bacterium | reverse complement strand
GCATAATTCGTGTAATAAGTGCAATTCGTGTAATTTGTGTTCTATGAGTTTTTCAAGGTTGATACAATCAGAATCGTATACCAGGGGAACCGTTCTTTCTGTTTTATTCAACATCATCTCCAAGGGTATCCTGTTTTTGCTGACTATCATCATTGCCAGGTATTTTGGCAGTAATATAAAAACAGATATCTACTTTTTTGTTTTTGCCAGCATGGTTCTGTTCTCCAGTTTTATAAATAATATTGATACGGCAGTGCTCATTCCGGAATCAATGCGGCTGCGGGAAAAAGAAGGGCCGGCAGAAGCGGAAGCGTTTTTAAATTATTTTATGTTGATCTACCTGTTGATTGGCATCCTCTTCACAGTAACTATGTATTTTTTTGGTACCGTTGTATTTGGACTTATCTCCAGGTTTTCGGAGGCAGATATCATTACTTACCGCAATTATTTCCGCATAGGTTCTTTCTTTTTTATTTTTCATGTGCTTACCAATTACCTGAACAATATTCTTACTTCCTTAAAATTCTTCAGCCTGCCGCTAATCATCAGCAGCATTAAAAGCTGTATCGTTATTGCCTGTATTTTTTTATTAAGAGCCGATTATGATGTACTGAGTGTTTTTTTAGCAGGACTGATCTCTTATGCAGTTAACCTGCTCTTACAACTGTATGTATTAAAAAAATATGGGGGCTGGACTTTTATTTTCAGGCTTGTTCCGGTAAATAGAAAAATATGGAACAATGTATTATATGCAGAGCTGGGACAGATTACAACAGTTGCCAGCAATATGTTTCCCCTGTATTTATTGAGCGGCTTTGGCAGTGGTATCATCAGTGTAATGAATTACGGAAAGAATATTGCAGATATCCCCAGTACATTAATTACATCGCAATTTGCCAATGTAAGTGGAATAAAGCTAAATGAACAGGTGGCCCGGCATGATGAGGCAGGCATGAATGATACTTTTTTACGCACATCAAAACTGATGGTATTTATTTTAGTACCCCTTGGGTTTTATTTGTTCGTGTTTGCAAAACCGGTTGTTGAATTCTTTTATCAAAGCAGGAATTTTACTGCAGCGTCTGTAACAGAAGCAGCTATGTTTTTGAAATTACTGGCTGTCACCATTTTCAGTATCGGTATCAATGCCATGGTAACAAGGTTATTTATTGCCGTGCAGGCCATCAGGCAGGCATTTTATTACCAGTTATTCTTCAATATTCTTTTGATTGCGGCAATTGCGTTGTGTACCAAATATGCAGGCGCTTATGGTTATCCTTACGCCATCATCATTATAAACCTGGTCAATTTCTTTGGCATGTATTTTATCTGCCGGAGCCTTGTCCCTTATATCAATTATGCAGGCTTACTTACCTATACGGTATTTATCATTTTCATTAATGCTATAATAGCGGCTGCTCTTTATTTTGCAATAAGCAGCTTTAACCTGAGTGGTTTGTTTCAACTGATATCCGCTTTTTTCCTGTATCTTATTATCTTAGTTATCCTTAATAAAAAATATAAATTAAATACAGAGCTGGCACAGCTATTTAAACATGCGGCACAAAAATTTTATTAAACGCTGGGTAATAAAGATCTGCCGCTACATTTTCAGGCAAAGATTTTTACCGGTAATGGCGGGGCCGTTAAAAGGCTGGCGCTGGTCCACATCCAGCAGCTATGATTATATCCTTGGAGAATACGAAGACCCTGCCACCTTAAGCAAGTTCTTATCCTGGTTAAAACCCGGTTCTGTGTTTTACGATATCGGCGCAAACGTAGGGTTTCACTCGCTTACTGCAAACAGCGTAATACAAAGCGGTACTATATATGCATTTGAACCCATGCCTTTTGTAAGGGCCATATTTGAAAAACATATAGCGCTTAACAGCAGGCTGATTGGCAAAAATAATATTTCAATATTGCCCATGGCTATTTCCAACGAAGCAAAGGAAGTTGAATTTTCTAATGATGAGACGCATAGAGATGGTAATACCTATATCCAGGAATCCTATATATTTAACGGAACGGGGAATAAAATAAAAGTTCCCTGCCAGTCAATAGATGGATTGATAGTACAGGGGTATAAAATACCTGACATTATTAAAATAGATGTAGAGGGAGCAGAGTATGATGTTTTACTGGGAGCAAAAAAAACATTGGAACTTTATCAGCCTCATATATTATTGGCCACACACGATTGTCACTTGCCCGGTGTGCAACAAAAATGTGTTGATCTTTTAAAAGAACTTGGATATGAAACAGTGCATACCGGTAAGTATCATAAATATATGGATGGACTGGATGATTATATTGCAATTCATAAAAGCAAGCAGTGAACAACTCAAAAAAAATAAAAATACTCATCATAACACCCAGCCTGCAGTGTGGCGGCTCAGAGAAATTTGTATCCATGGTATGCAATCATATTGATACCGAAGTATTTTCAGTTTGCCTTGTTGTTGTTAACAATGCCAGTCAATTTTACCAAATTACCAACCCCGATATCCCGATTATTAACCTGAATAAAGACCGTGTTCTTTTTTCACTGTCTGCAATTAAAAAAACAGTTAACAATTTTAAACCTGATATTATTTTTTCTACTGCCAATCATTTGAATTTGTACCTGGCCATTTTTAAGAATCATTTTAGCAGGCATATAAAATTCATTGCCCGGGAAGCCAGTATTGTTAGCATTAACAGCCGGCAGGCTAAAATGCCTTTCCTGTATAACAGGCT
>JBBSJI010000205.1:0-2773 GCA_038257425.1 Chitinophagales bacterium | reverse complement strand
TTTTTGTTACACATGGCTTCTATGTTAGTATTAAAATTATTTAATTTTTTGTTTTCGGCTTTGCAACTAATGTTTTACCGGATTTAAATAGCCAATACAATATAGCTCCGGCCGCCAGTACAAACAAATTATGTAATAATTGTTTACCGGCACTTCAATTTATAAGGCATAAAGTGATAATCACAATACTGATGATTATGTTTCTTCCTGTTGGGGTTTGGGCAAATGGCAAAAAAACAAGATTAGAGATAGCTATGTTGGCTCGAGCCGCAATACCTACAATTCGAAATACCAATGTAAACCATCCGTTAATATATGCTGCAAAGGGGCCGAAAGCTTCATGCGAATAAAGCAAGGGACCACCGGTTTCATTGAAACGCCTTCCTACCTCGGCAAAGAAAAAATAATAAGATTGATTACAACTACTCAAACCAATAAAGCACCAGGCTGTATGCGCCGATTTTGGCAAAGACCTGCGATGGTAGCCCATCAATACCATCGCCAATGCTGGCATTCAACATAAAAAAAACCACATCCAATCGGCAGATGGCTTTTATCTGTTTCACACAGGTTATTTAATAAGGTGATTCATATGTTATTTTTTGGTCTGTGATCGGGTGACAATAAATATCTTTTAAAATTTCACAGTTACACTACCATAATAAAAAGCACCGCTAAAACCAAATTGATTCACATTTCTATTGTAGGGTGTTTGCCCGGAGGAATATGCCGAAAGTGTTGGCAATACTTTATCCGGGTATTCATTGGTGATATTATTCCCGCCTGCTGTCAACTGAATTTTTTTGGTTATACTGTACGAAACAGAAGCATCGATTAAAGTTTTGGCTCCAAACTCCTGTTTTACATGCGGTTTGCCTGATGATTTTTCCCATGCGGATACTTTGCCAAAATAAGTTGCCCTGCCTACAATATCGAACCGGCCAATAGTGTAAGTGGACGAAAAAATAATTTTTTGTCGTGGTTGTGCAGTTTCAATTAGTGCAATATTAATGGTATCAATTATGGCAATTTTAGCGGTAGTTCCGGCTTGTAATGCCTCAGGCGTATTCTTAATTTTGGTAATTTCAGTTTTATTAAGTGTTAACCCCAAACTGGTGCTTAAATTTCCTTTGCCAATGCTTTTTTTATAGCTGGCAACCATATCAATTCCTTTTGTTCTGGTATTTACATGGTTGGTAAAAAATGATACCTGTTGTATACCAGAGCCTGATAGTCTTGTACGCAATGCCGTAATATTATTTACCACTAAAGCTTCTGAGATAATTATCTTATCTGTCACATTAATCTGGTAGGCATCAATAGCAAATAAAAAATTTTCGCCGGCCTTGGCTGTAAGCCCAAGGTTGTAATTCCACGAAATTTCAGGAACAGGATTTTCAATACCTATACTATCAAGCAAGGGATCGTCACTGCGGAATTGTCTGGTATAACGTATCTGCCCGGCTTGCACAAGCGTTGCAGTAGCACTATTAAAAATCTGCTGCAGGCTCGGAGCTCTAAATCCTTTGTTGATAGAACCCCTGACTGCAATACTATTTGACAGGTTAAACCTGGATACGACCTTACCCGAAAAATTATCGCCAAAATCACTATAATTCTCATATCGTAACGCCAGCCCAACTAAAAATCTTTTAGTTATATCTGCTTCCACATCAGCGTAGATTCCAATATTAGTTCGGGTTTCATTTGCCTCATCTTGTGGTGAAGTTCCGGCAATCCCCTGTACTCCCGGAGTTTTGCCTTGCGAAGTTGCAAGTGGACCAACTTTATAAGAATTGGTATCGCCTCTTTCCAGTTGATATTTATCTATACGGAACTGGCTTCCAAATGCAAAGTTTAATGCCTTCATCTTCCATAAGCCTTCATAATTTTTAGAAAAATTTGCTTCGGTAGTGCTTTGGCTAAAGGAACTAAAACCAACATAAAATTCTGTTGGTGAGGCAGCACCCATTGATGCATTACTGGTATTTTCTGCAAACCTGTCTACTGCATTTCTACCATAACCTGTACTAAAATCCATATTCCATCCATTCAATATTTTTCTTGTTAAACCAAATACTGCAGAATAGTCTTTATCCTCCGCAGGGAATACCGGCACATAGCCATCCGGGAAAAGAGCAACATTAGAATTTGCATTGGAAGGTATGGCATTTCTAAAAAAACCATAGCCAATTGCTCTTTTGTAAGAATAACCCCCAAAACTATAAAGCGACCAATTCTTATTTAATGGATAGCCGGCATTAATAAAAAACTGCGGAGATTTTATTTCACTGTTTCCGAATACGCCAATTTTGAATGGAGCAGTTGCCGGGTACTTTCCCCTGGAAGCCCGGATGCTATCATCTATTCTTTTTGTGGAAGAATAGATAGTTCCCGTATATGGGTCAGAGCGGTTTGATTCTCCCTGTTTTTGATATTGAAAAGTGAAGTTCAAAAAACTATTTTCTTTTCCTAACTTAAAACCATAATTCAAAGTGGACATCCAGGTAGCGCCATCACCTTTTTCTGTAACGCCAAACTGGGTTTTAAATATCCCCTCGTTCACACTACTTCTCAGCCCGAGGTTTACAATACCTGCAATAGCATCGGAACCATACTGTGCCGATGCCCCATCTCTTAAAATTCCGGTTTGCTCTATTGCTAAAAACGGTATGGCGTTTAAGTCTGTTACTACCGATCCTCTTGCAATGGAAAATCCAATATGTGGTATTGAAAATTGATGGCGACGCTTACCATTCACCAGCACCAGCAG
>JBBSJI010000204.1:0-2811 GCA_038257425.1 Chitinophagales bacterium | reverse complement strand
TATTGCTGTTTCTTTAAACAAAAGTCGTAAGTGGGTTCATCATTGGATTAACCGATACAAGAACGCTTCAGAAAACTTTCACTGGTTTGCCAGTGAGAGCAGAGCTCCTAAAAAATTCCGCACTATAATTGAAGAGGAAACTGAGCAGCATATCCTTCTAATCCGACGTGATTTATCCTCTGAAAAGATGGCTCAAACTGGAGCAATATCTATTCAGTACGAATTTGAAAGACGTGGTTTAAAACCCGTTCCTGCTGTTTGGACAATTAACCGGGTTATTCGTAAACATGGTTTGAATAAAAAAAAGAGACTTGAAAAAACACCTCAGGAATATCCTGAACTTTTTGTTCATACCCATCAGATGGATTTAGTGGGGCCACGCTATATTAAAGGTGATGGCCGGTTTTACAGTGTCAATTTTATAGACACTACTACACGAAGCTGTTTTGTAAAAGCAGTTCGTACAAAATCATCTGATCAAATTGTACAAGCTATTGCATCATTTTGGAAAATTCACGGAATACCTGATGCTTTACAAATGGATAATGAACTAGCCTTTAGGGGTAGTAATCGCTATCCACGCAGCTTTGGTAGCGTAATACGTTTTGCTTTAAGCCAGGGGGTAGCACCAGTATTTATTCCACCAGGAGAACCTTGGCGAAATGGTATTATCGAAAAATTCAACGGCACTTACCAACAAAAATTTTTGCGTGCTTATACTTTTGAGAATTTTGAAAAGCTTTGTTTGCAAGAAAAATATTTTATTGAATTTCACAATGAAAATCACCGATACAGTTCTCAAAAACATAAAACCCCCAACGAAATGAAAGCCCAGATGCTGCCAGCTTTATATTACAACGGATCTCAACATTTACCTTCTTTAAAACAAAGAATGAAAATAGAAATAAGGTTAACGGAGGGCTGTATATATTTTATTCGTTACATAAGAAGTGATTTAAAACTACACCTGCCGAATGAAAGTTTTATCGTAAATGACGACTTGAAATACAGCTATGTGGTTGCAGAAATTAATATAGTAAATCAATGTCTGAATATCCGCCAAAACGAAGAATTAGTACAGACATTTCCATTTACAATATCTGCAGTTGATTGGTGAAAATCTTGCCTTATGTCAAAGAACTTTAAAAAAAGTGTTACCTATCTGTGCTACGATTTGAGGCATTAAGCGCCCTTAAGGGCTACCACCAGAATGAAAGACTTTAATGAACTATAAAAAGGGTAACCGATGTAGTGCTATACGACACTTAGTACTTAGACTTGAGACCTGGAGATTTGAGACCGGAAGACAAGATGTCTGAAGTTACCAAATCGACAATTGATAATTGATAATTGATATTTGATATTTGAGAATTAGCAATTTTTTCAATTAATTACTGAAATCTGGCAACTGCTTTGCAAATAAAACAGCATGTTCAAAAATTTACTCTTTCTTCTTTGCGCTATAACTTTTTTTACGGTCGGCTGCAACAATATCAGCCGGGATATCTTCAATAACAAAACAGCCAAAGAAAAATACGAAGCTAAGTTACAGAAATTGGCTCCGGCGAAATTCGTCGCATGGATTGCAGCGGGGAAGTTTGCTTTGGAAAATCCATTACCTGTGCCTGCTCCTTACATAGAAAATGGCGTCATCAGTAACCTCAAACCAGATGCTGTTGGTTATTCATTTAACGCAAAACAAGGACAAAAAATACAAGTAGAACTGGCAGAAACAAACAACAACGATTTTACGGCGTATATAGAACTTTGGCGCCTGGAAGCTAATGGGGAGAAAAAACGCATTTCTTCGGCTGATACCGTGAGCAATACCCTCACCGAGAATGTGCTAAACCCTTACACCTACATCGTTTTGGTACATCCCGAAATGAATGCTTCAGGCACTTACCAACTTAAAATACAACTCTCTCCATTGCTGTCTTTTCCGATAGATGCAGCCGTAAAATCCAACATCGGAAGTTTGTGGGGCGAACCCCGCGACGGAGGTGTACGCCGCCACGAAGGCATAGATATTTTTGCGTTAAAAGGTTCCAATATTGTAGCTGCTGCCGATGGTGTTATTGGGTATATAGATGAAACAAATATCGGTGGAAAAGTTGTTTCTCTCCGGCCAGATGGCATCCCCATTTCCCTTTATCATGCACACCTCGACCAGCAACTTGTTCGTGATGGACAAAGGGTAAAAAAAGGTGATGTAATCGGCACTGTTGGCAATACCGGCAATGCAAAAACTACTCCTCCGCATTTACATTTTGGCATTTATGCTAGCGGCGGCGCAGTAGATCCCCTGCCTTTTGTGAAAGCAGCGCCGACACCGGTTTATCCCGCACAGAAACCGCTTTCCAAAACATATAACCTTACAACAAAAACAAAACTTTAGCCTTCGCCGGAGAAAAAATCAGCATTTAAAATGACAGAAGATTACAGCATAAGCACCAGGGCATATACCAATAATTTTTACCGGGTAGAACTCGGTAATGGAGCCAAAGGATTTGTGTGGGCCGGTGATCTGAAGAATTAATTGGGGGCATCGGCTTCAAATCTTTACCCGGCATTTGTCCCGGCTGCTGCCATGTACTCCTCCCCCGCCTGTGGCGGTGTTGCGGGGTACATGCGCTGCATCCGGCAGCCATTCATCAGTAGAAGCTAAGTTCAGCCAGGCATTTCGTTTTATCACAAAATAGTCTGTGAAATTTTCTTTTCCCAATACTTGCTATCTTTAAGCATATCAATAATTAACGGAAAATGAAAAATTTTATTCTTTATACGCTTCTCTTCTCTACTGGCTCACTA
>JBBSJI010000203.1:0-2843 GCA_038257425.1 Chitinophagales bacterium | reverse complement strand
ATAACAGCATGGACTTTACCGGTAAAACCATTCTACTAATTGATGATGTTGCCAACAGTGGCCGTACCATGCTGTATGCCTTAAAACCTTTGCTGGAGCAATTGCCTAAAAAGATACAGACGCTTGCCCTGGTGGAGAGAACACATAAGAGCTTTCCGGTTGATGTGGATTATGTAGGACTTTCCATTTCTACAACAGAAGACGAACATATCAGCGTGGAAGTGGAGGATGGAGAAGTTACGGGGGCGTGGATGACCTAAACCCCAAACCTCACCCTCCCGATAGCTATCGGAACTCCTAAAGGAGAGGAGGTCGATTCCATTTTTTATTTAATTTTTGTTTTATAATGAAAATTACGCGGAGGTCTTCGCTACTATCTTCCAGTGCCCTCTCCTCAAGCCCGCCCGGCCGAGCCGTTCGGACGGGGAGAGGGGTTGGGGTGAGGTTTTAAAATGCTATCGCCCTTACTTTAAAATTTCCGTTTGAATATTCCAGCGCAGGCATAGGGACTTTTATAATGTTGAGTAAACGGAAAGCCAGTTTCAACCCTTTTTTATTTGTCTTTATTTTAGTGAAGTCAATATCAGGGCCCAGGTACCATTGGCGGTAACGCTTGATATCGGTGCGGTTGAAATTGATATTATTATTATCATCCTTACCGATATTTTCATTGGCGCCAAACAATCCTTCGGCACCACTGCCTACAGCCACGTTTAGCCACCGGGGCCATTTACTCTCCGGAAAAAACGAACGAACATTTGTACTTAACCAATAGGTCTGTCCATTATAATCTTTAAAAAAACGTTCAGCCGTGCTGTTGCCAAAAAGCTTATCGCTTCGTTGATTTAATGAAGAATCGCTATACCTTTTGTTGTGGTAAGAGAATTTGAACTGTATGCGCTGCTCATCCCAGGCAAGTTCCTGCGCTATCAGCATACCGCTGCCAATAAAGTTGGCGCCAATATCTCCCCAGCTCCATCCCCATTCGGCACTGTAGGCATCCAGCACTTCTATCACGGTATGGTAAACAGGCCCGCTCAATCCGCCATACCAGATCCTTTTTTTGCGATCGATACCCGTCCAGCGCCAGAGCTCCATACTGGCCAGGCTTTCGGCATATACTCCGTAAGCATGACCTATCTTATCCATGCCCTTCCATTCGGGGATATCATTAAATACATGAAAACTGCTTTGCGGATAATTTTTGTACCAGGCATGATAAAGGCCGAGCATGGCGCCGCTGTAGCCGATGATATTGGTTGCGGCGATGATCTTTACACGGCGGTTAATTTGTTTGTTGGTTAATCCGTTAATCCGTTTATCCGTTAATCCGTTAATTGGGTTTACACTATTGCGGGATGAATCCTGGGCATAAGTTGACTGGGTAATTAAGATGCCCATAAAAAAGCAAAGCAAAGTTTTCAATACAGTATTATATACAGCGGGCTGATTCATAAAAAAAACAAAAATACGTATAACAGGCTTTTGTTACGGCATGGGTAAAGATTTACGGAAAAGATAATAGTGAAGTTTTAAAACCTGGGCCTGACTGCAACCGGGCTTTTCCTGCCGTAGATGAGGTTATTGATAGTGGTCTCAATGATCTGGCCGGCAATCTGCTGGCCCAATGACTGTTCATTCCGCCTGTCTCTTTCTGCAATCTGTGCTGCAGTTAAGGGATAGTTAGGCCAGTACATGAGTTCTCCTTTTGCAGGTTTTATATATGCTGCAAGTAATGAATTTGCGGGTACATTATTTTTAAATGAATTGTACAGGAGTGGGTTTAATAGCTTACTGTTACTGTCTTTATTTAAATTATTTTGCTGAGCCCAAATAGCTGAAGCTGCAAATAAGCAGCAGCAAAGCAATAAGGTTGCTTTTTGCAGAAAACGGGTAATATAATTTTTGTACCGGCAAAGCATAATGCAAAACTATTTATTTTGTCCATTAAACCATGAATAATTTATTTTTGAGCATATAAATAAATAACTATGGAGGCAGCAACCCAACAAAAGATAGATACCTGGCTTAACGGTAATTATGAACAGGCAGTAAAAGATGAAATAAAGAAACTTCAAAAAAATGATATCGGCGCACTTGAAGATGCATTTTATAAGAACCTGGAATTTGGTACCGGCGGCCTGCGTGGCATCATGGGTATTGGTACCAACCGCATGAATAAATATACCGTAGGCATGGCCACACAGGGCTATGCCAATTATTTAAAACAATGTTTTACTGAAGAGATCAGTGTAGCTATTGCGTATGATTGCCGCAATAACAGCCAGTTCTTTGCAGAGATAACTGCCAATGTGTTTGCAGCAAATGGCATCAAGGTTTATTTATTTGAAGCTTTGCGCCCAACACCAGAACTGAGTTTTGCCATTCGCACAAATGGCTGCAAGGGTGGGGTGGTTTGTACAGCAAGTCACAACCCAAAAGAGTACAACGGCTACAAAGCTTACTGGGATGATGGTGCACAGATGGTACCACCGCATGATAAGAATGTAATTAAGGAAGTAGAGAAGATCGCTTCGGTAGATGATGTGAAATGGAGCGGTGGAGAAGCAAACATAATTATGATAGGAAGTGAAATGGATGCCGCTTACTTAGACATGGTAAAAAGTTTAAGTGTTTACCCGGAAGTATGTGCCGCACAAAGCGATCTGAAAATTGTATACACACCCATTCATGGAACAGGCATTATTTTGGTGCCTCCTGCTTTGAAGCTGTTTGGTTTTAATAATGTGCATATTGTTGAAGAGCAGAGTACACCCGATGGGAATTTCCCTACGGTTATTTATCCCAATCCTGAAGAAACAGAAGCGATGAGCATGGGGCTT
>JBBSJI010000202.1:0-2856 GCA_038257425.1 Chitinophagales bacterium | reverse complement strand
GTAAAAACTGAACCTGCAAATATATCATCGGGTGTGGATGACCTGCCGTTTTAAGAGTTGATGCCCACAAAGACCCTAAGCACACAAAGTCTTCAATTCGATTGAGTCCTTTATGATCTCTGTGTCTTTGTGGGATACTTATTGCTTTTATATTTTTTATAAAGTTTTATCTTGTGCAAAACCAGCTGCATGAAAAATAAAAAAGCATTTCTCTTCTCTATTTTGTTCTTTTCCCTGGTGAGCCTGCCGAACCATATCCTCTTTGCCCAAAAGAATTTTACCCAGTATGTTGACCCCTTCATTGGAACGGGTGGCCATGGGCATACTTACCCGGGAGCCGTATTGCCACATGGTATGGTACAGTTAAGTCCTGATACCAGGCTTGATGGATGGGATGGTTGTGGCGGCTACCATTATTCTGACAGTTATATTTATGGATTTAGCCATACACATCTCAGCGGTACGGGTGTTAGTGATTATGGAGATATTTTATTGATGCCGATGACCGGGGTCCCCTCACCCGATAATAAAGTATATGGTTCAAAATTTTCGCATGCCAATGAAAAAGCAGCAGCAGGTTATTATTCCGTAAAACTGGAGGATGAAAATATTTTAGCTGAGCTTACCGCAACAACACGTGTGGGCTTTCATCGCTATGATTTTGCAGGATCTGAGAATAACAATATCATCGTAGACCTGAAACACCGGGATGAAGTAATTGAATCATCTTTAAAAGTAATTAACCTCCGTACGGTTACAGGCCTGCGCCGCAGCAAGGCATGGGCCAGCAACCAGTATGTATATTTTGTTATTGAATTTTCGAAACCTTTTATTAATACGGGGTTCTGGGATATGGATAAGCCATTGTCTTCGGGAGATAAGCATATCCGAAATTCAAAGAATATAAAAGCCTTTTTCGAATTTGAGGACAAAACAATAATGGCCAAAGTTGCCATTTCTTCAGTAAGTATTGAAGGGGCCATGAATAATTTAAAAACTGAATTGCCGGACTGGGACTTTGAGAAAGTAAAAAAAGATGCCCAGGCAAAATGGAATGTGGAATTAGGTAAGATAGATGTTGAAAGTAATGATGTAAAAAAACTGCGAACTTTTTATACTGCTTTATACCATACTGCCATTGTGCCAAATATCAACCAGGATGTGGATGGACAATACCGTGGCCGGGATAATAAGATCCACGTAGCAAAGGATTTTACAAACTATTCTGTTTTTTCGCTTTGGGATACCTATCGCGGAGCACATCCTTTATATACCATCATTGACCGGAAAAGAACCCTGGATTATATACAAACCTTTTTAGTGCAATATCAGCAGGGCGGCAGGCTGCCGGTTTGGGAACTGAGCAGTAATGAAACGGATTGTATGATCGGGTATCACAGTGTGCCGGTTATTGTAGATGCCTATATGAAAGGGATTGATAAATTTGATACAAAACTTGCACTTGAAGCCATGAAGAAATCATCTACCTGGAACCACCTGGGCCTGCCGGCATTTATGGATCATGGTTTTTTGGAAATGGATGATGAACATGAAAGCGTAAGTAAAACCCTGGAATATGCATACGATGACTGGACCATTGCCATGTTTGCCAAAAAACTGGGAAGCGAACCTGACTATAACTATTATATAAAAAGAGCGCAGGCCTATAAAAACATATTTGATCCTGCAACAGGTTTTATGCGCCCACGCCGTAACGGTGGTTGGCTCTCGCCATTTGACCCCCGGGAGGTGAATAATAATTTTACCGAGGCCAACAGCTGGCAATATTCATTTTATACGCCACAGGATATTAATGGTTATCTGGAACTGATCGGCGGTAAAAAGAAAATGGAAGAGAAGCTCGATAAATTATTTGCTGAAAATTCGAAAACGACCGGGCGTGAGCAAAGCGATATTACCGGCTTGATAGGCCAGTATGCACATGGCAATGAACCCAGCCACCATATTGCTTACCTGTACAATTTTACAGGTGCGGCTCATAAAACACAGGCCCTGGTACACCGCATTATGAATGAGATGTATCATGATACACCGGATGGGCTGGAAGGCAACGAGGACTGCGGCCAGATGAGTGCCTGGTATATATTGAGTGCATTGGGCTTTTACCCGGTTACGCCGGGAAACTCAGATTATATAATTGGCACACCCTATTTTTCTTCGGCTACCATTAACCTCGAGAATGGTAAACAGTTTACAATAAAAGCAAATGCTATAAATAATAATACGCTAAAGTCCTCTCCCCCTCGGGGAGAGTTAGAGAGGGGCTTTTATATCCAGTCGGTCAGCCTCAACAATGCGCCTTACACAAGATCATATCTTTCGCATAGTGATATCGCTAATGGCGGTACGCTTGAATTTGTGATGGATAGCAAACCTTCGTTGTTTGGAACAATTGATATGCCGGTTACAGCCATTGCTGATAATAAAATTGTTTTGAATCCCGTAATTGATGGAGGCGCCATTTCTTTTAAAACACCAAAAACAATAAAAATAGGTTCGGCACAAAAACCGGTAACTTATTATTATTCGCTTGATGGTAGTGCACCCACCATAGCGTCCAAAAAATATATTGCGCCTTTTATCATTAAAGAATCAACTACGGTAAAAGCCATTGCGGTAAATGCCAAAGGCGAAACCAGTTTTGTTACAATAGCAAAATATAAAAAGGCATCTAATAACTGGACGATAAAATTAAATACGCCTTATGAACAGCAATATGATGGCGGCGGAAACAACGGCCTGATAGATGATATGCGTGGCGAAGTGGACTGGCGCAAGGGCAACTGGCAGGGTTACCAAAAAACAGATATGGATGTAGTGATAGACCTGCAGCAG
>JBBSJI010000201.1:0-2929 GCA_038257425.1 Chitinophagales bacterium | reverse complement strand
GTATTTCATCTCCGCAGAAGTAGCGAGAATCTTATATGTATTAGAAATATCATTAGTTTTCTTCAAATTCTACACTTAATCTCTATCGATTTAAAGCTGTGCTTTAAGATTTTTCTTAAAAGATTCTCTAGTTTTCGTGCCTTCCTCACCATATTTATGGTTAAAGTGTTCGTTAATCGTTTTTGGGTTCTTTGTCTTCATAATATTTTCTTCTTAATCGTAAAGCTCTTTTAATCTCGTTTTTAGGGGCCTTTTGACTTTTCTTTTAAAAGCCATTGAGCAATATCACCAGCTTTCCGTCATCAAAGAAGCAAAACACACGGTAGATATCACTGCCATTTTTAACCCGTATTTCATAAATCCCATCTTCAATATGTTTAAAAAATTTTTGAGGGATATGCTGAACGTTTATGACTACGTTCAACACATAATCTATTTTCTCTCTTACAGGTTTCTTTTGTTTGTGGTAAAACTCCTCCGCAATCGCTCGGATTTCCCGAGTGATTATCATTAGCTAGCCCTCTGGGCGGTTAATAATAGAAAATGTTTCTATTAACATTTCAGGATTGATAAAGGCAGCTAAGGCTGATAAAAGTATACCGCTAAACATAGGTGTTTATCAAGAAAATTAAACATAAGATGCATTTTAGTAATTATTTTCAAATTACAAAATCAGAAAACATTTAAGCCGCTAAAAGCCTAATTGCTCTATTAGCTAATTTCGATTAAACCGTCAAGATGCATAAAAGTCACTCGGCAAAGCCAGAGCGACTGCGGCGGTGGCTATATCGGAGCGACTGCGGGAAAATATCTGGTTTTTATCGTCGACGCAATCGCTCGGGTTTCCCGAGTGATTATACATTGGCTAGCCCTCTGGGCGGATAATAAGAGCAAATGTACTATTAACATTCTAGGATTGATAAAGGCAGCTCAGGCTGCCAAAAGTCAACCGATAAATATAGTGGGTTTACCAAAAAAAGTAACATAAAAAACTATCTTTAAATTACTTTCAAATTGCAAAATCAGAAAACAATTAACAGCAATTCAGTTTAAAAGTAATCAAAATATTTTATGGCGCAAATGAGCATAGGGGATTTGTCCTTCCAAAATTCATTGGATGGTAACCTGTTCATATATCTCAATTTTGCTTTTCCTACTCCTTTCTGTTTTAATCTTTGTGGACCCTGAATTGTCTAGAGCAGGGCATCTCTATTTTCGGTCATTCAAACCGTATCTGGATTTTTCTTTCCATCAGTATCCCGATGGCCTTGGTGTCGATGTCTGTCAAAGCCAGTATGTTGCGTATTCTTTCGCTCACTTTCACAATGCTGGTTTTGCCGTTGAACAAACTTTTGATGGTATTTCCCAGTAGGGTCAATTGTTCTATCAGATGTGCTATCTGCATGCACTGGTAGTAATTTTTAGTGGCGTTCAGGTTTATCCTGCTGTATTTATGCTCAAGGTTGTAGCCAAGGTTTTTCTGCGTATTGAAACCCTCGTTCTCGATCTTCCAGCGCAGGCGCCCCACTTTCTGGAGCTTTGTGGCCATATCCTCATTTTTTATTTCCATATTGGTGACCCATGAAAACCTGTTGCCCGCTTCTTCCCACCTCAACCATGAGAGCCGGTGCGCCCCCAGCTGTAGATCGTTGAGGTAGATAAGCCTGCCCCTTTGGGTTTTACGGGTTTTTTTATCGGGTCTGAGGCTTATTTCTTCATTGAGGGCTTTGAGCACCCCTTCCTTGATCACCAGTACATAGTCCCACAGGCAGGCCTTGCAAAGTTCCATCGCCGGGGCATTTGCATAGAGCGCATCGGCCACCACGACGATGGGCAGGCGTGGGTAGAGTTCTTTGATCTTTGTCGCCAGGCGCTTGAACGCTGTGAGTTCACAATCCTGCTTGTCATGCTCGCCTTCTTCATTGTTCTCCATCCAAACGCTGGCCAGACTGATGCAGAAGCCGTTTCCGGCCACCAGTTTGGCTTCTAAAACGGCCTGCGAGTAGGTGGTCACACCGTTTTTAGAGGTTTTGGACAAACATTTACCGCTGTAATCCTGCTCGAAACCATGGGTGCCCGTGCCGTCAACGGCCACAACGTACTTCCCGTTGTGGCGATGGGGGTAGAGTATTTTATGAGCTATAAGGATTTTTACCATGGAGGCTTTCAGCTTTTGGAGTTGGTTTTCATCAACGGTGGCCAAGATATCATTGAAGGAATCCCCGTGCATCAGGTCGATCTTGAGCAGCCTGCGGATGTTCCTGTTGAATTTTGGTTCAGCCCTGTCCTGGTTGTAGCCGTTGCGGGAGCCTTCTTTGAGCAAGAACATGAGCACCACCGACAGGATGGCCTCGTGCATGGTGTACACCTTCCCCCGGTTGTCGCGCGGGTCGTCCACTTGTTTGGCTATCAGCCCGGCGATGTCGGGGAAATAGTGTTTTACCGTTTTGGCCATGTGGAGGCCTACTTTGGAGGAGATCTTGCTCAGGGGCAGTGTTTTTGCCGGTGTTTTCCTTATAGATAAAAAGTCAAGTGTTTTTTTAAAAAAAAGAGGCAAAAACGACTTTTAGAGCGTGGAATTGAGTATATTTGATCAACAAAGAAAGGCGCAGAGGCCAAAAGCGGCACCTTTTTTATTTAAAATCATAAACTTCTGATAATGAAGCTTCTACGGTAAAACCCCCGGGTTCGGGGTGTGCCCTTCCCACAAATTCAAAACGAAAAATATTTTTTTGCCGCTTTGCAAACTCTTGATTTCCAATAACTATATTTTTAAGCTGAATTGCTGAGGAATACATTGCCGGCCGGTCATTGAACATCCATCAAAAAGGAGGACAAGCATCAAAACTCCAAATAGGTTACAACTCAGGCCAGTCCCACCATGGCAGCAGAAAAGATGAAGCGTTGATAAAAAGCTGTGTAAAGTATG
>JBBSJI010000200.1:0-2969 GCA_038257425.1 Chitinophagales bacterium | reverse complement strand
GTGGCTTGGGCATTAGTACTTTATTCTTAAACTACAAACGGCTTATATTGTTTTAAGGGATTTTCAAACCATGTGATGGTGGGTTATAGATTTCTCCCGTTGGTAGAAATGACAGAATAAGGAACAGCTATATTGAGCTTTTGTACTACTATGGCTTGGGCATTAGTACTTTATTCTTAAACTACGAGGGGCTTATATTGTTTTAAGGGTTTATCAAACTATGTGATGGTGGGTTATAGATTACTCCCGTTGGTAGAAATGACAGAATAAAAAAGTCCCCCGAAAATTTGCGGAGGACTTTTACAACCCGATTCAGGGAACAGCTCTATTGAGCTTTTGTACTACTGTGGCTTGGGCATTAGTACTTTATTCTTAAATTACAAACGGCTTATATTGTTTTAAGGGATTTTCAAACTATGTGATGGTGGGTTATAGATTTCTCTCCGCCTGCTGGCGGATTGAAATGACAGAATAAAAAAGTCCGCCAATTTTGTTGGCGGACTTTACAGCGGCGAAAATTTAATCAACTTTAGTTTTTTCCGCAGGATGCTGTGCACAAATTCCGGACACAGTCCGGTAGATTTAACAGGCATCAAGTCATCCTATCGGAAGACTTGCGCCAGAAAGTGTTTTAATGCTGTAAATGCAAGGTATGTAAGGGTGAAAGCCATACAGTATGGGAAGCTACCGGCATGGCACGAAGGGGCAGGAGGGGATACGCATATTTTTGTGGATGAGATTATTGTGAAATAAAAAATATCCCGCCTGGTTTTAAACAGACGGGATATTTAATAAATATTATTTGATTATTTATACTTCAGGTTCAACCCTTCCGAGCTTTCTTGCAAAAACTCCTAAGTGAACAACTGCAAAAGCAAGTGCAACATAAAGTAAAGTTCTGTCTGTATCAAACCCTACAGTGTATTGATGTAAGAACCCAACTATGATAAGTAAAACACAAAGTGCTAAACTTGTATACCTTGCAATCTTCATACCTTTTCTATTATCTGTGCCATTGCCCAGGTGACTGTGTTTTGCACCATATACCAGATAGATATCCATACCGATCAGCATCCACACTAATAAACGTATCCATGTATCCATTGGTAAAAAAACCATCATAAACAAACAAACTATAATTCCTAAAATTGGTACCAGTGGTACTAATGGCGTTTTAAATGCTCTTGGTAATTCCGGCATTTTTTTACGCATTACCCAAACACCAATACAAACTAATATAAAAGCGAAAAGTGTTCCTATACTGGTCATTTCGCCAACTACCCTTGCAGGTACAAAAGCTGCAAAAAGGCTTACAAAAAGCATAAATAACAAATTGCTTTTTGCAGGAGTTTGTGTTTTAGGATTTACTGCTGAGAAAATTTTTGGTATTAACCCATCCTTACTCATGCTAAAGAAAACACGGCTTTGCCCCATCAGCATTACAAGAATTACCGAGGCATATCCTGCAAGAATGGCTACAACAATAGCACGATTGAGCCAGGGGTAATCTGGTTGAATTGCACCCGTAGCATCAGCAGTACCCATATGATCAATTGCAATGGCAACAGGAGCAATACCATCTTTACCGGCAAATGATGTATAGCTGGTAACCCCTGTCATCACATGTGCAAACAATATATAAAGTACCGTACAAATGGCAAGAGAACCTAAAATTCCCCAAGGCATATCACGTTTTGGATTTTTTGCTTCCTGTGCAGCAGTACTAACCGCATCAAAACCTATATAAGCAAAAAATACAATTGCAGCAGCACGAATGATTCCACTAAATCCAAACTCACCAAACTTACCACTGTTGTCAGGAATATAAGGATTATAATTTGCGTTGTTTATATATTTCCATCCCAGGAAAATAAATACAAATACAACAGTTAGTTTTAGCCCAACTATAAAAGCATTTACGGTTGCACTTTCTTTAGTGCCCTTCATTAACAGTAAGCTCATTAAAACTATAATGAAAACAGCAGGCAGGTTGATGATTCCACCATCCCATGGCCCTACTGTAAGGCTTTCCGGTAAATGAATATCAAAGCCTTCCAGAAACCGAACGAGGTAACGGCTCCAGCTAATACCAACTGTGGCTGCACCTACCGCATATTCCAGCACAAGGTCCCAGCCAATGATCCAGGCAATAAATTCGCCCATTGTAGCATATGAATATGTATATGCACTTCCTGCAACCGGTATCATGGATGCAAACTCTGCATAGCATAAACCAGCGAACAGGCATCCCAATGCTGCTACAACAAATGATAAAGTAATTGCCGGCCCGGCATGATTAGCCGCAGCCATACCGGTAATGGAAAATAATCCGGCACCAATAATAGCACCAATACCTAAAGCTATTAAACCCCAGGCGCCTAATGTTCTTTTTAAAGTATGTGAACCGGTTTCAGAGGCTTCGTTCATTAAAGCCCCCATTGGTTTTCTTACAAATAAACTCATATCAGTTGGTTTTGTTTAATTTAATAACGGAAAAATAAGCAATAAATTCTTAATTAAGCAACCACTAATACATTTTTGAGTGAATTGCCGGCTATAACAATTATTAAATATTATATTGCGAGACAATTTTTTTGGTAGCGTGATACCATTAGATTGATAAACAATCATTTTTCTAAACACAAAGTTTCTTTTAGTTTTGATGCTTCACTATAAAATCTAAAAATGAATCAACGAAAGGCCGGACTTCTATCTTTACTTTTATTTACGGTGGTAGCTATTATCCATTTTATTCATTTGGAAAGATGGGTGATCTTCCCCGACGGGTTCGATACTTTCCTGATGGCTTTACGCTGGGTATTTGTAGCCAGCCTGGTATTGTTTGCCTTATATAAAAAATCATTAACTACCTGGATACTGGTGGCAATGGCGATTGGGGTGGAAATAGGTCTTGACTTTCCTGCTTTTTCACAGAATCTACAGTTTCTCAGTAAAATATTTCTACGATT
>JBBSJI010000199.1:0-2991 GCA_038257425.1 Chitinophagales bacterium | reverse complement strand
GTGAGTAGCGGATACATCTTTCCAGTTTTTCAGTATTCAATTCTCCCTTTACCAGGTAATCTACTGCGCCCGATTCCATCGCCATCTGGTCAATGGTATAATTACCGTTTCCGGTCAATAAAATAAAAGGTTCTTCACAATTATTTTTAATAGAATCCTGTATCAGTTCCAGGCCTGTTTTTGCACCCAACCGGTAATCAACAAAATATAAATGATGGTTGCCCTCACAGATCTTTTTTGCTGCCTCGCCGTGCTCGTAGCACCAGTCTATAATAAAATTATGACCCTTAATACTATTGATATACTCTTTAATGATCAGGTAATCATCCTCATCATCATCAACTACTAATATATGTATGGCCTCATTTTTTGTTGTCATAGCAAGTAAATTATTACTTAATGTTTAAAACTATTGTGAGGGCAATGAAATTATAAAAGTACTGCCTACATTTTCTTTGCTCAGTGCCGATATAAAACCCTGGTGATGTTCAACTATCTGTTTACACAATGCCAGTCCTATACCCGTACCCTCATACTCTTTATTTCCGTGAAGGCGTACAAACATTTCAAATACCTGTTCAGCATATTTTTGATCAAAACCAATGCCGTTATCTTCAACATAGATCCTGCAGAATTTCCCTGCTTTTTTACCGGCTAAAGTATTACCGGCATCCACCGCTTTTTCCTGTAGGGTATAAATATTTATAACCGGGTCAGTATCTTTTTTACGGTATTTTAATGCATTGCCTATCAAATTTGAAAACAGTGGAATCATCAGCCCCGGGTTTACATTTACCGAGGGAAGATCTTTTACATTGACTGATGCATGTTCTTCTTTTATAGTTGAATCCAAATCAGCCAACACCTCTTCTACAACCACGTTAAGGTCTGTACTTACAATAGCACTTTTGTCGTTGGATACTTTGGAGAACTGCAGAATGTCCCTGATCAATGTTTGCATACGCTCAGCCGCTTTCTGTATCCTGCTGAAGTAGCGGGTGGCATCCTCATCAAAAACATCTTTGTACTTTGAATAGAGCAGGTCTGTGAAAGTACGGATCTTTCGGAGGGGTTCCTGCAGATCATGGGAAGACATGAATGCAAAACGGTCAAGATCTTTGTTTACTGATTCCAGCCTGTCAATATTTTCAAGAAGCTGCCTGTTCAGTTCTTTTACATTGGCCTCTGATGCTTTTCTTTCTTGTATCTCATTCTCCATGCTCTTATTGATCGCTATCAATTTTTGCTCGTGGGCTATCAGCTGGTGATTTTTTGTATACAGGTCTACAAAAACAGATACCTTGGTCCTCAGCAATTCCGGGTTGATGGGTTTATAAATATAATCAATAGCTCCCATGCGGTAACCTTTAAACATATGCTCTTCACCATAAGTATTGGCTGTAATAAAAACAATAGGAATATGTTTCAGCTTTTCTCTTTCATATATAAGTGCGGCTGTTTCAAACCCGCTGAGATTAGGCATTTTTACATCCATCAATATCAGGGCAAAATCAAATTCGGCTAGCAATATTTTTAATGCCTGCCGGCCCGAACTGGCTTTTACCAGGTCGTAACCGTCGGGTTCCAGTATCGTTTCCATGGAGAACAAATTATCCTCCCTGTCATCAACCAATAATATCTTCTTCTTCATTGAGTTTATTTATAGAACCAAATACGCATTAACGAAAGTAATTGGTCAATTTTTAAAGGTTTGGTTATATAATCAGATGCACCTGCTTCAATACATTTCTGCCTGTCTCCCTTCATTGCTTTTGCAGTAACTGCAATAATGGGTAGTGAACTGTTCTTATGCTCACGTCTTATTTTTTGTATGGTTTCATAACCATCCATTTCGGGCATCATAATATCCATCAGCACCATCTCTACTTTCATTTCCTCATTATTGATCATGTCGATCGCTTCTTTACCACTTTCTGCAGTAATGGCATTAATATTAAATCTTTCAAAAACCGTGGTCAATGCAAACAGGTTTCTCACATCATCATCTACCACCAGTATGTTTTTACCTGTAAGTATATCGTTCTTGATACGTATGCCTTCAATAACCCTTTGCTTATCCGGTGGCAGGTCTTTATGCTGCAGGTGCAGATGGACAATGGTTTCTTCCAGTAAATTTTCCAGTGAGTTAACACCTTTCAGCAAAATAGTATTTGATGTGCGGTTGATATGGCTTAATTCATTTTTATCAAAATCCTTTGCTGAATAAACAATGACCGGGGTTAATTTTTTCTTTGCTTCTTCTACATTGTTCAACAGTTCAGGTCCAGGCATATCGGGCAATGTATAATCCAGTATGATACAATCAAAATCCTTATTGCTCAGTTGCTGCATAGCTTTTTTACCAGATTCAGCAATGGTGATATTAATGTTATTGAACTTGATCATTTTTGCTATCTGTGATGAATCGATTTCATTGTCTTCTATCACCAGTATTTTTTTAACATCTTTCTTGCTGATGGCAAGTATATCCCCGAACAATTCGTTCAACAGGTCATTATCCAATGGCTTTAATAAAAAGTCTCTTGCACCACGCTTTAACGCAAGGGTCCTGTTCTCTTCTCCCGAAACCAGGTAGATGGGGATGTGGCGATAATTCAGATCATTCTTTAGCATATCAAGTACTTTCCATCCGCTGGTATCGGGTAACTTAACATCAAGCGTTATAGCATCAGGTATAAAGCGGTTAATAAAATCAAACACCTCAATATAACTTACGGCAACAATGGCTTTCATGTTGTTTTGATGTGCTTTCTCAATCATGATCTTACCAAACCGCAGATCATCTTCCACTATTAAAAGCACATGATCCGAAGGCAGTATATTGGTTCTGTCATCTCCTGTATCATTGATCATTTCATTAACAATGTTCAGGTTTTTGTTATCGCTGCCGGTAGTTGCCCGTATAGAATTCAGAAGTGTATCTATTTCAGCTTTGCCCTCACCCAGGCTGTATTGCTTGAGTACATTGGG
>JBBSJI010000198.1:0-3044 GCA_038257425.1 Chitinophagales bacterium | reverse complement strand
TCATCCTGTAAAAAATATCATCAGCGGTAAATCTGAGATCACTACTCAGAACCATGGGTTTGGTGTGGACCCCAAGGCTGTAAGGGCAAATGACAATATAGAAATTACCCACGTTAATTTAAATGACGACAGTATTGAAGGCATCCGCATAAAAGATAAAAAAGCTTTTTCTGTTCAGTATCATCCCGAAGCTACTCCCGGCCCACACGATAGCAGGTATTTATTTGATGAGTTTATATCTCTAATAGAAACCCCCTCCGCCCCCTGAAGGGGGAACTTTGGAGTTCAATAGTCAAAACTCTTTCCTATTTTGCAGACTCTAATTATTTTGTAAACTTTAAAAGCCCCTTTAGGGGTTTGGGGTATGAAAATCGCAATCATCAACGGACCTAATTTAAACCTGCTTGGTAAACGTGAAGTAAATATTTACGGCGCCGAATCTTTTGATGATTATTTAAAGACCCTGCAGGATAAATATGCCAACCAGGAAATAACCTATTTTCAAAGCAATGTTGAAGGAGAACTGATCAATGAAATACAGCGGGTAGGATTCAGTTACGATGGGGTAATTATTAATCCGGGCGGTTATACCCATACCTCGGTTGCCATTGGGGATGCTATTGCTGCCATTACAACACCAGTAATAGAAGTACACATCTCCAATATTTTTGGCAGGGAAGATTTCAGGAAACTGTCGCATGTTTCGGGTAAGGCCAAAGGTGTTATCAGCGGCCTGGGATTGAAGGGATATGAGTTAGCACTTCTATCCTTTATAAAATAACTCTTAACAACAAAGCATAGCCGGTATCTTCTTTTGGATCGTCTGCTATCCTTAGAATATGCAACCCGGATGATGACATACTTTAAACAACTCCCCTTTTTTATGCTTCAGCATTTCCTTATCAAGTTGGGGCATCATTATTCATTTTACAAACCAGCTAAGGTCACCGCCTTTACCGGAGGACTCTATATCAGCACTGTAAATACTTGCCTGGGCTGCAAAGACACTCAATATTTGAAAGGCAAAATATACTGTTTAGGTGTCTGGCCACTATGCACAGATCAAAGTTTTAAGAAAGTTTTGGTACACAGGCATCCTTTAAATGTAAGTGCAAGTGTAGTGGCCTGACACCTATTTTGTATTCACTTTTATAAATTGATCTTTATTTAGTGATTAAATTCTCCTTTAGTATTTCATGTAATTTTTTTTCTTCATCTTCCCAACTGCTAAATTTTATTATTCCATTTGGGTCTATTAAATACAAGGAAGGTATTGGTTTATTGCCGAACTTATTGTTCATGTCTGCATTTCCAAAAATATGGGTCCAGTTCATATTTAACTCGGTAATTTTTTTAATAAAAGCTGCTGAATCATGATCACATGATACAGAGATCAATTCTAAGTCCTCATTTCTATAATCATGCCTGATCTTTCGAAGCATAGGTATTTCTGCCACGCAGGGCCCACACCAAGTAGCCCAAAAACTAATTAAAACATATTTACCTTTAAGTTGACTGGATGAAACTACATTCCCTCTGTAATCATTTGCGACAAATAAAGGTGATGTTTCTCCAGATTTAATAAAAAGATTGCCTTCTATTAACCGTTTAAGATTTTCACCTTCAATACTCTCTTTGAATTTGGTTGGAAAAGCAACATTAAAGAATTCGTATAATTCGAGTTGGTCAGTTCTTAAAAGTTCATTGACTATATTTAATCGAAAATACCAAAAATAAAAATAGTTATTACCTCTTACTTTTATAAATTCCATTGCTTTAAGTGCCAATGCTCTTGAAGAATTATTATAGTTTTTTGCATTTGTATCGTTTTTTAAAAAGTTATATTGATTAGTAAAATAGAATTTCGCTTCAAATTCCTTTTTGCAGATTTTTTTTAAATCCAAAAATTCTTTACAATTAGCTACATCAATACCATTTTTAATAATATAATTGGATAATGATTTTTGGGCTGAATCTGGAGCTGAAAAAACTATATACCCTTTTTTTGAATTGACCAATAGCCTGAACCAACTGTTATCAGGTTCGTGTAAAATTGATATTGTTGCATAAGTAGCGGTTAGACTTCGTTTTATTAATACAATATTTTTTTCGAAAATTACATTAATTAATTTTTGCTCCAATCCATCATCAAAGAAGATCCTGACATTCTTTGTATCAATCGTTTTGGGAAATTCGATCTTGAAATTTGTAATGTCATTTGCTTTTATATTTTGAATGAATAACAGGCAAGTAACAAGCAAGGAAAATATTTTATACATAATATTTGCGGTTAGCCTAAAATCTTAATAGATAAAGATATAGGTATAATATAGAAGAAAATCTTTGGAAAACGCTCTTCTATAAACATTAACAAAATGTAAACCGGATTATTTCATTTTCCTGATAACAGCCCTCACCTGTTTCTTCATAGTAACCAGGTCAGCCAACTGTTGCTGTATAAAACTGTTATCTTCCAGGCGGCCAATCACTTTATTCATTTCTTCATTGGTATCATAGATCATTTTACGGAAAGGGTTGCTGTAATCCTTTGCACGGGAATCGTAGATGCCTTTGCACATCCATTCTTTTGTAGCAACTGCCTGCTGCAGTAATTGTTTAAGCAGGGCAGGCGTGAATTGTTTTGGAGTAATATTCAATATTTCAAGGAGGGAAGTATAGGCATGGTTCAACCTGTCAGCCGTATAGTTAATGCCCTGCTGTTTGTAAAATTCATGCAGGTCAACCCAGCTTTTTACTTTGCCTGATTTTATGTTTCGTTTTATTTTTTCTATCTCTGTATCCTGTATCAATTGCCCGCCAATATTCAGCCATTCACTTCTTTGTAGTTTGGCCGATAATGTTTTTTTCATTGCAGCAAAATCGGCAAACTTATTGTTTTGAATATGGTTTAATAATTCTACCGTACCATAATACCGGATGAGTTCTTTAAATATTAATTTAGCCTGCGGTACTTTTTGTAATTCAGTTATACGGTTGGTATTTTCCCAGCCGGTTATCTCTGCAGTACCGTTCTCATCTACCTT
>JBBSJI010000197.1:0-3063 GCA_038257425.1 Chitinophagales bacterium | reverse complement strand
TCTCCATATTTTTCAAGCTTCATAGTTTGCGGACTTGATGTTGCAGCCTGGTTAAAATAATTTACAATTTTGTAATGCGGGGTAAACCTGCTGCCCAACTGATAGCCTAAAAATTCATCGGGCGACTTTAGTTGTGCAAATAAACTGCTGCTGATAAAAAACAATATAACTGGTAAAAATCTTTTGTTCATCTTATAATTTTAATTCTGTTAATTATATGTACCGGTAAAACTATTTATTAAAATGATAATAATACGTGAAAATAAAGAAAGCAGGTGATTTACAGCTTCCACTTATCCATATTAAAATGTTGCCGGAATTATTTTGCGGTTAATAAACTAAATTGAGCAAAAGAAATTTTATGCATTTTACGAGAATCTATTATTTAGGCTGGCTGGTTATACTTAGTGTTTTTAGCATAAGCAGCAATGCTCAACCCATTAATGGTAAAAACTATGCTGTTCAAAAAAAGGTCAATTGCAGTAAGGGTGCTGTTGTGTCTGCACATCCCCTGGCAAGTATGGTGGGTTTATCCATTTTAAAAAAAGGTGGCAATGCCTTTGATGCTGCCATTGCCACTCAACTGGCCTTAGCAGTTGTTTACCCCGGCGCAGGCAATATAGGTGGTGGCGGATTTATGGTAGCGCATTTAAGGAATGGCAAAAATATCAGTCTCGATTACCGTGAAAAAGCCCCGGCCAAAGCAAGCCGGGATATGTATCTGGATGCAGCGGGTAACCCCCTGCTTAATTTATCGCAAAAAGGCCACCTGGCTTCCGGTGTTCCGGGTACGGTAGCAGGCCTGTTTGCCAGCATGAAATACGCAAAGCTACCTTTTGCTGTATTGATTCAACCCGCCATTGACCTGGCCGAGAATGGATTTATTATTACAGCATCACAGGCAAGTTCATTCAACGATACAAAAAAAGAATTCGTAGCACTTAATACAGGTCCGGTTGTATTTGTAAAAAAACCGGATTGGAAGGCCGGAGATCTATTAATACAGAAAGACCTTGCAAAAACTTTAAGAAGGATAAGAGATAATGGGCAGAAAGGATTTTATGAAGGTGAAACAGCCAGGCTCATCGTTGCCGAAATGATAAAAGGCGGGGGCATTATTTCTTTAAACGATCTTAAAAATTACCGGGCAAAGGAAAGGGCTGTACTGGATTTTAATTATAAGGGTTACCAGGTAATCACGATGTCATTACCCAGCAGTGGCGGTATTATTGTACAGCAAATGATGAAGATGATTGAACATAAGAATATTGCGGCTATGCAATTTCAAACTGCAGCATCGGTGCAGTTGATGACCGAAGTGGAACGCAGGGCTTTTGCTGACAGGGCCGAATTTTTAGGCGACCCCGATTTTGTAAAAGTTCCGGTGAAGACACTGGTAAGCGAATCTTACTTAAAAGAACGTATGAAGGATTATGAACCCGGCAAGGCAGGAAACAGTAAGGCAACAAATGCCGGAATCATTAAAGAAAGTGAGGAAACAACCCACTTGAGTGTATTAGATGCTTTTGGAAATGCGGTAGCGGTTACAACTACATTAAATGATGGCTATGGCTGTAAAACAGTTGTTAGCGGTGCTGGCTTTTTGTTGAATAACGAGATGGATGATTTTAGTGTAAAACCCGGTGTGCCTAATATGTACGGTGCGCTTGGTAATGCAAATAATGCCATTGCCCCCGGCAAAAGGATGCTGAGCAGCATGACCCCTACCCTTGTTTTAAAGAACGGTTTACCCTACCTGATAGTTGGAACTCCTGGTGGCACAACCATTCCTACAAGTGTGTTTCAAACCCTGGTGAATATGCTGGAGTTTAATATGAATGCCGACGATGCAGTTAACAAGCCAAAATTCCATCACCAGTGGCTGCCTGATCAAATAGACATTGAAAAAGATTTTGATGCCGCTGCAAAAAAACAGCTTGAAGTAATGGGTTATAAAATTGTTGAAAGAACTGCAATAGGACGAACCGAGGTCATCGAGATAAAGTACCCTCCTGCTTCTGCCAGGGCAATAACTGCAGTTGCTGATAAAAGAGGAGATGATGATGCAAGAGGATATTGAGGAAGAAAGTAAAAATTCAAAAGTAAAAAGTAAGCGATGAACTTAGGTACCGAATTTTTAAAGAGTGCTATCAAAAGACTCAGTTATTTCAAAGATTTGGGTGATAAAACTTTTGTACAACTGAATGATGCTGACTTTCATATTAAACCCGATGAGGCTAGTAACAGCATAGCCATCATCATTCAGCATATGGCCGGCAATATGCTCAGCCGCTGGACCAATTTTTTAACCACCGATGGCGAAAAGGAATGGCGTAAAAGAGATGATGAATTTGAAGAACAGGATTTAACTAAAACGGAACTGGTTGCTTACTGGCAAAAAGGATGGGACTGCTGTTTGAATACACTTGCTTCATTAACTGAGGAGGATCTTTTAAAAACCATTTATATACGCAGCGAAGCTTTATCAGCAATAGATGCCATTAACAGGCAGCTTGCACATTATCCATATCATGTGGGCCAGGTCATTTACATAGCAAAAACCATTAAAAAAGGGAGCTGGCAAAATCTGTCTATTGCAAAAGGTAATTCTAAACAATTTAATCAGCAGATGAATGCAAAGCGCTGATGCTTATCGTGTTTTTACCTTTAATAAAAATGTAAAGTTTGGTACTGAATTTGCCTTAACCGGGCTTAATAGCTATTTTTACAACTAATAATTAACCCTGCACAAATTTCGAAACATATCAAAATGGTTTTTGATAGCACTACTGTTCTGGTTAGTGCTTGCTCTTTTATACATTTATATATTACCCCTTTCTACCGTAATTTTTGTAATCGGTTTACTGGGTTGGGCCTTTGCCTGGAGCATTGTATTTACAGGCAGCCGGCGTAAAGCAGGCTTCTTTCTTTTTATAATAACACTGCTTTTTACCACCTGGTGCATTCTGCACATCAACCCCGTTCAAAACTGGCTGGTTGGCAATGTATCAAGAACTCTCTCCAAAGAACTCAAAACAAAAGTGAGCATAAAAAATGTAGAGT
>JBBSJI010000196.1:0-3072 GCA_038257425.1 Chitinophagales bacterium | reverse complement strand
TCTTTTATGCGGATGCCTTCAATACTGTCATCATTTAAATTAACGTGGGTAATTTCTATATTGTCATTTGCCCTTACAGCCTTGGGGTCCACACCAAACCCATGGTTCTGAGTAGTGATCTCCGATTTACCACTGATGATATTTTTTACAGGATGATTCAGTCCCCGGTGGCCGTGGTGCATTTTAAAAGTAGGAATATCATTGGCTAATGCCAGCAACTGATGCCCCAGGCAAATACCGAACAAAGGCTTGTCTGCTGCCAGTATCTGTTTTACGGTTTTAATGGCATAATCCATCGGCGCCGGATCACCAGGTCCGTTGCTGATGAAATATCCATGCGGCATGAACTGTTCTGCTTCTTCAAAACTTGACTTTGCGTTGAACACTTTTACATAAGCGCCGCGTTCTACCAGGCAGTTCAATATATTTTGCTTGATGCCAAAATCAAAAACAGCAATGCGTAATTCACTTTTTTCATCGCCTGCAAAATAGGATTCTTTGGTACTCACCGTTGATGCCAGTTCCAGTCCATCCATGGAAGGTACTTCCCTTAATAATTTTTGCAGTTGTGCTATATCTGTAATCTCTGAAGAGATAATGCAATTCATAGCACCCTGTGTGCGGATATGAGCAACAAGTGCACGGGTATCAATACCATCAATGGCTACCACACCCTGTGCTTCAAAATAATCCTGTAAGGAAGCATCGGCCATAAAACGGCTGTATTTGTCTTCCAGGTTGCGGCCAATTACAGCTTTTACTTTTACACTATCACTCTCCACATCTGCAGCTTTTACACCGTAGTTACCAATATGCACATTGTTCATAATGAGTACCTGACCATAATAACTTGGGTCTGTAAAAACCTCCTGGTAACCCGTCATACCGGTATTAAAGCATATTTCGCCGGTAGCAGTACCGGTCTTACCAAAAGCAGTACCGTTTAAAATGGTTCCGTCTTCTAAAATTAAAATGGCGGGAAGTATTTTTGTATCAGTCATGTATTATAAAGGTTTTGCAAAGAAACGCACAGAATAGGGTATATAACAAATAAAATTTTTCACATAATATAAAGGCTTGGGTAATTATTCCCAAGCCTTTATAAAAAGAGCATGATTTTTAATTAACCCTGAAACAATAAAAGCCATATCCTTCAATATCAAATTGTCTAGTTTGGTCAAGCCATCCTGATGATGTATAAGGTACATATAGATTCCAATGCTTATTAGAAACAGCAAAATTTACTACCAAATTAGCTAGATAATTATTATTTGCTTTCAAATGTCCGGGAGTAAGTGAAACCTCTAATGAATAAAATCCTTTTGAAAATGCTACAATATTTAAAACAGAAGTATATGGTTTATTAGCAGTAGTTGTAAATACTCCAAACCCATCTGTGTAACCTACCGTAGTAAAATTATTGGCAGTATTGCCCCATATTGTAGTTGTAGTCTTGGTTACTGTATCAAGTTTATTAAATCTTACTGCGTACCACGCTTCCTGAAGATTATTAACTGCCACATTATTGGGTGCCCCATTAAAATTTATAGCATTTAATATATCGGGAATTACCAATTTTATTTTTAGTGTGTCGCCTAAGCCTATAACTTCATTGGTGTCGCTAATTGTGGCACTTAATTTTAATCGGTCAGAAACTGTATAGTCATCTTTTTTGCATGTGGAACTGGTTAATACAGTTAAAATAATAAGTATTAAGATTGTTAAGATTGAATTTTTCATACACTTTTTATTAAAGGCTTGGGAACAACCCAAGCCTTTACCTGAAAAATTTTTTGGGCTTCTAATTTACTCTAAAAACATAAAACCCGTATCCATCTGCATCAGCCCGTGTTACCGATGTAATAAAATCCGGCTGGTTAGGCCCATTAAAATACACTGCATTTTCAACCCAATGCTTATTGCTGACTGCAAAATTTACTGCCAAGCCTGCTTCAAAAGAATTATTTATTTTCATTGTAACAGGCTGTTGAGTCATTTGCAAATAGTATAATCCTTTTGAAGGCGGAATAAGGCTTAGCGTGGATGAATAGGGTTTTGAAGTATTTGTTACGTAAATTATTCCATCACCACCATAGCCATTTGATATAATAGTATAGATTCCTGATAATCTCTGACTTATATGAGTAATTGTATCAAGTTTATAAAAAGCATATACATAAGAACACTCCTGCAAAGTATTCACAATTACCTTTTGTGATGAACCGACGTTGGAAATGGCTGTAATAGTATCTGGTATTGTAAATTTTATTTTAAGCGTATCACCTAAAGGTATGCTTGCAGAAGTATCACTTATAGTTGCATTTAACTTAACAAAATCTGTGTAAAAGGGTCGTACCGGTTCGCAACTAATAAATATTACTGTAATAATAAGTAATGAAATGGGCTTTTTCATTTTATAAGATTTAAAAGGCTTGGATAATATATCCAAGCCTTATTTAAAACAATTAAAAGCAAATAATGTTAGGGTAATTTGCAAACAAGTTAAATGTAGCCTGAGTATCTCTATTACGGTAAGTACCTACAAACTGTTGATAGTATCGGCACATATCTTCACTATATGGATCAAATACCCTGTACATCTCTTCTATAGTAACACCTCCAACATTATCCCAATTATCTTCATTAGCTACTAAATTTACATTATCCATTAAATCATAATAAAGGCCTGATGGTATCCAGTTGCTAAAAAAGAAATCTTCCCTTTCCTGGTTAAAAGGCGTAAAGTTTATTAAGTTATTGCCAAACATTGGGCTTTCTTTAGAACCAAATTGACCATATCTTCTCCTGGCATGTTCTGTCCCGATAAATTCAGCCCAACTTTCCGCTACTTGGGTTATGCCCCAATCACGTACGCCAGGGGTACCGTAAGAACCTTGCCCAGCTAATACTGATTCTACCATTAATCGCTTGTGCCAATCTTGACCCACCTTAAAATATTGTGAAGCATGTCCTAATTCGTGAAACAGTGTTTGGGAAAGCCTTGAATTGTACATCACAGGTTCAGAAGATGCACTTACTTTTACAGTCATATCGGGCATTATCCCCGTCATT
>JBBSJI010000195.1:0-3091 GCA_038257425.1 Chitinophagales bacterium | reverse complement strand
GCTACTGCACTAGTACCACAATCATTTTTAGCTTTTACTGTAATAATTCCAGACCCTGAAGTACCCGTGTTAACAGTTAAAGATGAGGTAGAACTTGTTCCTGTCCATCCATTTGGTAATGTCCAGATATATTCAGTGGCTGTTACATCATTGGTAACTGTATAGGTTTCAGATGTATTTAGACAAACTGTATTAGAACCAGATAAATTAACTGGTGTAGCAGGAGTTCCTGCCTTTATTGTAATTGCTAAAGTTTGCTCAGCACTTGTTCCGCAATCATTAATTGCTTTTACTGTTATATCTCCTGCAGTTGAATTACTAGTTGCATTTATTGAAGTTGTAGAACTAGTTCCTGTCCATCCAGATGGTAAAATCCATACGTAGCTTGTCGCATTCGCAACTGCTGCAATGGAGTAGGTGTTGGTGGTACCAGGACATATATCCGCTGTGCCCGATATTGTACTTGGGACCGCTGGTGTTCCTGATTTTACACTAACGGCTAACGTTTTGGCTACACTTGTTCCACAGCTATTTTCGGCTGTAACACTTACGTTACCATTCTGCCCTGAATTTCCAGACGTAATGGTAATTGAACTTGTACCTGCTCCAGAATCAACTGACCATCCTGTTGGAACTGTCCAGTTATATGTTGTTGCTCCAGAAACTGCAGCTATGCTATATGTTTTTGATAATCCTGGACATACCTGTGCATCTCCAGTAATTGTTCCTGGTGTATTTGGAGTTCCATCTAGAACATTAACCGTAAAAGTTTGTGCAGCACTTGTACCACAATCGTTTTTAGCTTTTACACTTATAGTTCCGCTTCCTGTATTTCCAGAAGTTGCGGAGATTGAATTAGTTGTACTCGTTCCAGACCAACCGCTAGGTAGTGTCCATATATAAGATGTGGCATTTGCTACAGCTGCAATAGTATAAGTTAAAGAGGAGATTCCAGGGCATACTGTATCCTGCCCAGAAATTGTCCCAGGAGTCGATGGTGTTCCTGATTTGACAGTTATTGCGATTGGTGAACTAGTAACTGGTGCCGTAGATGCACAAGTAGCATTAGAGGTTAACGCTACTGTTACCGATTGGTCATTTGTGAGTGAAGTAGTAGAAAAAGTGCTCGTAGTACTACTTTGTATGGTAGACCCCACTTTCCATACATAAGATGGATTAGTTCCTCCATTAACAGGAGAAGCAGTAAAAGTTATATTTTCTCCAGGGCAAATAGTTGTTTGAGAAGCTGAAATTGATACAGATGGTGTTAATACCGGATTTACGGTCATTGTAAGAATGTTACTTTGAGCGGTGCATGATGGTTCATCAGACGAAGTAACTATTACCTTAACTTTATCAGAATTATTTAAGGTGATTGGAGTAAAGGTACTTCCATTAGCAGATTGGCTAGTTGTACCAATAAACCATTCATAACTAAGATTGGTGCCTCCTGTTGGATTTGCACTAAATGTTACTGAGGTGTTAGAACAAATAGTTGTTCCTGAGTTTGCCGCTATTGAAACCGAGGAAGGACATTGTGCCAAAACCGAAGTAGGCATCAGTATGGCAAATAAGAATAAATTTAGAAAAAGTAATTTTCTACCCATAATTGTAATTATTTAGAGCATTCCATAAATTACGTGGGGATAATTTGTGTATTGTTAATAGGTTAAACAAAACTTTAGGGATAAGTTTTGATATCTACTGCTTTGGGGTGCAGTAAGTTAACAACTTAAAATTACACTTTATATTTTGACTTTAATTTTTAATTCGATTAATGGTAATTTTAATCGATAAAAAGTATTTTAATTAATTTAAGATTAAAAAATTATAGCTTTTAACTTACAAAATTCTAATAAACATTGTTCTAAGTGTTTAATTTTCAGGTATTAAAAAAGCCGCAAACTTTAAAATTTGCGGCTTAAATAAATTATTGATAATTAATTATTCTCCCATAAATGGATATCTGTAATCTGTTGCCGGAACAAATGTTTCCTTGATCAATCTTGGGGAGATCCATCTTAACAAATTCAATTTAGAACCAGCTTTATCGTTAGTTCCACTAGCTCTTGCTCCACCAAATGGTTGTTGCCCAACTACGGCTCCAGTACATTTATCGTTAATATAGAAGTTACCAGCTGCATTTTGCAAAGCTTGAGTTGCTTGAGTAGCGGCATATCTGTCTCCAGAAAGAACAGCACCAGTTAATGCATAGATACTAGTTTCATCAACTAGCTTCAATGTTTCTTCCCATTTATTATCATCATATACATAAATAGTAACTACAGGTCCGAACAATTCGGTTTCCATTGTGGTGTATTTTGGATCTGTAGTAAGAATTACAGTAGGTTCAATGAACCATCCTTCAGATTTATCATAATTTCCACCAACTACGATCTCTGCATTTTTGTTTTTTTTAGCCTGGTCTATATACTTCGCTAATTTGTCAAAAGAACCTTCATGGATCACAGCAGTAATAAAGTTGCTCATATCTTCCGGAGAACCCATTTTAAATGAATTCACATCTTCAACTAAAAGTTCTTTTACCTCTCCCCAAAGACTTTTTGGAATATAGGCTCTGGATGCGGCACTACATTTTTGTCCTTGGAATTCGAAAGCTCCTCTTGCAATGGCAGTTGCCACTTGTTTTGCATTTGCTGTTTTATGAGCCAAAATAAAATCTTTACCACCGGTTTCTCCAACAATACGTGGATAGGTCTTATACTTATCTATATTAGCACCTATTTTTCCCCATATTCCTTTAAAAACACTTGTGCTTCCTGTAAAGTGAATTCCCGCGAAATCTGGACTAGCTAATACAGTGTCTGTGATCATAACAGGATCTCCCATTACCATATTTATAACACCATCGGGTACTCCAGCTTCTTTAAAAACTTCCATGATCACTTGTGCAGAAAAAACCTGACTATCACTTGGTTTCCATACCACAGTATTCCCCATTAATGCTGCACTTGCAGGAAGATTTCCGGCAATGGCTGTAAAGTTAAAAGGTGTAATTGCATATACAAAACCTTCTAATGGTCGGTATTCTAATCTATTCCAAACTCCAGGAGAAGATTCTGGCTGCTCT
>JBBSJI010000194.1:0-3117 GCA_038257425.1 Chitinophagales bacterium | reverse complement strand
CTTTCACAAAAACGCCGGGTACAAACCATCGCCTATTTTGGGCAGGGATTAATAGGCATGGCTTCGCCGGAAGAGCAGCCCGCAGCAACTACTCAACTGCTGGAGCGATTTGCGGCAGTTTTCAATCTTACTTACACACGATTTAATGATTTAAAAATTGCCGAAGCGCAAGCCTTGCGAGCCGAACAGGATCTGGTAGAAATAACCAATGCAAAACAAAGTGCAGAGGCCGCCCTGGTTGAATTGCAGGCTACACAAAGACAATTGATCCAGTCAGAGAAAATGGCGAGCCTGGGAGAACTTACTGCAGGTATTGCGCATGAAATTCAGAACCCCTTAAACTTCGTGAATAACTTTAGCGAAGTAAGCAAAGAATTGCTGGATGAAATGAATGAGGAATTGGAGAAAGGCAACCTTGAAGACGCAAAAGAGATCATCAAAGATGTCATACAGAACCTCGAAAAAATAAATCATCATGGTAAACGGGCCGATGGCATTGTTAAAGGGATGTTGCAACATAGCAGGAGTAGCAGCAATACAAAAGAACTCACTGATATTAATGCACTGGCTGATGAATATTTTCGGCTTGCTTACCATGGATTACGAGCAAAAGACAAAACGTTTAATGCAACAATGAAAACTGATTTCGATAAGAGTCTTCAAAAGATCAATATCATTCCGCAAGACATTGGAAGGGTTGTTTTGAATTTAATTAACAATGCTTTTTATGCAGTGGATGCCCGCCAGAACGAATCTTTCGGGATGGAAAAAAAGAAATTAAATATTGCCGGTTATGAGCCAACAGTTACCGTTAGCACAAGCTGCTCCCCTCTCCTTCGGAGAGGGGTTGGGGGTGAGGTCAGCATAACGGTGAGTGACAATGGAAATGGAATTCCCGAGTCTATAAAAGATAAAATTTTTCAACCCTTCTTTACTACCAAGCCCACAGGACAAGGAACAGGGTTAGGATTGAGTTTGAGTTATGATATTGTAAAAGCACATGGTGGCGAGTTAAAAGTGGAGACGAAGGAGGGAGAAGGGACAGTATTTATTATTCAAATACCAACTACTTAAAAAAGTATATGAAACAACTTTTTTCAACTTCTTTTCTGTTATTGTCCATCACATGCATGGCGCAAACTTTCCCAAAAAAATATGTTGATAGTTTAACGGCCGTTACTTTGTCCACCAAGAGCAACTACCCTTTAGTGCTTAATCGGGACAGCGTACTCAACCTTATGTGGCAGCCGCATTCATCGGCAGACCGGATAGCTATGTTTTATGACATTGTACTTAATGCTAATGAGCTTACACCAGAGAAATCCCTCTATTACCACCAGCTTATTTTAGAAGGGGCACAAAAACTGGGAGATAAGGTACTCGAAGCTTCGGTGATGGCTGAATTGGGTTATACAACTACCCAAAATGGAAATACCGCCGGGGGGTTGAAAATGCTATACAAATCATTGGAACTGGCAGAAGCCTCTGGCAATGCACAGGCCACCAGCATAGCCTATAATAATTTAGGAATGTGTTATCCAAATAATTTACAAATCTCCCGGGATTATATGTCAAAAGCATTGGCTTATTCCCGAAAAAGTAATGATTACTTATTTACCTGTTTAAATCTGTTGAATTTAGGCGATATGTTCGTACAAGAACAAAAAAAGGATTCAGCATTGCCTATTTTTTTGGAAAGCTATCGGTTGGCCGTAGAAAAAGTTAGTGAATCCACACCAGTACCGTATGGACTTTTGTATTTAAGTATGTTAGATGATAAAGCAAATAGATTACAGTATTATCGTCAGATAAGGCAAATGCCTATAGCCGTTCGAAATGATGATGTTAAATACTGGGTCGCTACTTATACTGCCAGATACTTTATACAAGAGAAAAAAATGGATTCTGCTTTCTATTATGCTTCCGAAGTGAATCATTATGCAGGAAAAGCAAATTTAACTATCCAGTTGAATGCCTTGAAATTAATGGGTGAATATTACCGGGTTTTACCCAACAGAGATAGTACACTGGTTTATTTGGAGCGATATTATACTTTAAAAGATAGCTTATATGGAAATAAAGTGGTGGAACAGGCACAGAGTATGGCCTATAACGATATGCAGCGACAAAAGGAACTGATAGCAGAGAAAGCCGCTTTTCAAAACCGGATGATGCTATATTTTTTAAGTGCAGTTGCTGTTTTTTTGATGGGGCTGGCTTTTATTTTCTGGCGCAGTAAAAGAAAGGAGCAGCATGCAAAAAAAATGGTACAACTACAAAAAGACCAACTGGAGCAAACTCTTGACAAACTAAAAACTACCCAATCCCAACTCATCCAATCAGAAAAGATGGCAAGCATCGGAGAACTCATGGCCGGCATTGCACACGAAATTCAAAACCCGTTGAACTTTGTAAATAATTTTAGTGAAGTAAGTGTGGAGTTAATTGAAGAATTAAAAGGCGAAAGGCAAAAGGCTGAAGGCGAAAGAGATAAAAACATGGAAGACGAGTTGCTGGATGATATTTCTCGAAATCTTGAAAAAATAAATCATCATGGCAAACGGGGGGGAGATATAGTAAAAGGAATGTTACAACATAGCCGCAGCAGCAGTGGTATAAAAGAACAGACAGATATCAATGCATTGTGTGATGAATATTTACGGTTGAGTTATCATGGATTAAGAGCAAAGGATAAAAGTTTTAATGCGACTATTAAAACAGATTTTGATAATTCAATTGGCAGCATTAACATCATTCCGCAGGATATTGGAAGAGTAATTTTGAATTTATTAACGAATGCATTTTATGCGGTGGATGAAAAAAAGAAAGCCCCCCAACCCTCCCGAAATGAATTCGGGACAAGCTCTGAAGGGGGAGTTCCGTGCGAACCAACGGTAACTGTAACAACCCGAAGGCTAAGCTCCCCTTTAGGGGCGGGGGGGCTTCAAATCTCCGTTACCGACAACGGCAACGGCATTCCACAAAAGGTTTTAGATAAAATTTTTCAACCCTTCTTTACTACCAAGCCCACAGGACAAGGAACGGGGTTGGGATTGAGTTTGAGTTATGATATTATAAAAGCACATGGTGGTGAGTTGAAAGTGGAAACGAAAGAAG
>JBBSJI010000193.1:0-3136 GCA_038257425.1 Chitinophagales bacterium | reverse complement strand
TCGGGCTAACTTTTATTGTTTGTTCCCTTAACTGGTATTTAAAGAAAGATTTTAGAGTAGATATTTTGCGATTGATGCTTTTAGATTCCATCTCCTGCTGCTTAAGCTCAGCCAGCCAGGACCTTACAAATGTTGCCTTTAAATCTGATAATGCAGTGGCACCAAATTGATACTGGATAAAATCAAAGAAGCTCCTTAAATCGTTCGTATAAGATATGATGGTATGTTGTGAGTACCTTTTTTGAAATTTAAGGTAGTTGATAAAGGGCTGAATGGTTTGATCTACACTTTGCTGCATAAAAAAACTGATACCCAAAGTTATGATAACCGGATATCAGTTTAATATATTGCTGATTTAAATAATCTTAGTCGAACTTGCCTGCAGATACCTGCTCTTTATAAACAGCTTTCAGTACTTCTTTGCGACGACGGATAGATGGCTTAATGAAAGCCTGCCTTTCTCTTAACTGTAACAGAATTTTGCTTTTTTCAAACTTCTTTTTGTACTTTTTAAGAGCCTTGTCGATGTTTTCGCAATCTTTTGAATCAATAATTAACATATAATATATACCTCCTTTAGGTGATTTTAAGGCCGCAAAGATAGCCGAAATATTTAAATAATGAAATTCTTTAGAAGCAAATTCCGAAATTTGACGAATGTTTACAGGAATAATTGAAAAAACAGGTACGATCAGGGAAATAATTACTAATGGAAGTAATAAAACTTTCTGGGTGGAGTCTCCCCTTGCGTCCGAGCTTAAAGTAGATCAAAGCCTTAGCCATAACGGGATCTGCCTGACAGTTGAAGAAATCAAAAATGGTATGCACCGCGTTACAGCTATTGAAGAAACTATTTTAAAAACCAACTTAAGCAACTGGAAGCGGGGCAGCATAATAAACCTAGAACGCTGTATGCAAATGAATGGACGCCTGGATGGGCATATAGTACAGGGCCATGTAGATTGTACTGCTGAATGTATTGAAATAGTTGAGAAAGCGGGAAGCTGGGAATTTACATTTAGCTTTCCTGCAGAATTTGCTGCTTTTATAATTGAAAAAGGTTCAGTAACAGTTAACGGCATCAGCCTTACCTGTTTTAATGTTACAAAAGACCAGTTCACAGTTGCCATAATACCGTATACATTTGAACATACCAATATGAGTGAACTCAAAAAAGGAGATGTGGTTAATATTGAATGGGATGTGATTGGGAAATATGTAAACCGCATCAAGGCTTTAAATAATTAAACTTCTCAAACTCATTAAATACCCTGCTTAATTATTTTTTTATAACCACTTACAAAACCTCCCGCTGCCAATATCAATATAAAAGGGAATACAGGTCCTATAAAGCGATTGCTCCATTCATCGCAGGTAAAAAATATGCCTATTGAAGTAAAAAGTAAATATAGGATAGCAAATAGCCTGACATAATAAAATGAGTTAGCTGCTTTTGAAAAAATACCAATCAGTGCAAAAGGATAAAAAACAGTAAAGCAAATTAATAATAGGTTGTTCTGCCAGCTATAATAGCTCCGGTACATACCGAAAAAATATCCCAGTTTTTTAAACCCGTTCATAAAAAAATTCCCAAACCCTATTTCATTTTTTATAACAGCAAAGGCAGTATACAGTCCTTCCCTGTTATACTCCCGGTAGTTAATAGTATCATTTAATTCCGGTACCTGGCAAATTATTTCCATGCGCCGGATAGAATCGGGATTTACAAAAGCAGTAAATGGTGAATTAAGAAGGATCACTAAAGCAACTACAGCAACTCCAGCCAGAATATAGAACTGTATTCTTTTTTTGTTCCTGTACAGCCAGCTCATCATCACTACCAGCAGGGCTATAAAAAACAATATGCCCACGGGCCGTGAAAACAGGATCAACAACAAGACAACTGCCAAAGCAACCAGCTGGCCCTTTTTTCTTTCGGTTAACCAATTATTAAAAACGTAAATTCCGATTACCAGCAAACTGGTATGTACACTCTCTGAGTACAAAAAGAAATTCCATTTTTGAACGGGATAACAAAGCAGGTAGGCAATAAAAAAACAGAAAGCGATGAGCTTATTTTCTAATACCCTGCTTAATAATTTATATAAACATACTGCTGCAAAAAATGATAAGCCTATTTGTAAAATCGCAATAAAAATAAAGTCCAGGGAGAGTTTTATGAACAATGCAACCAATAAAGAATACACAAGATACAAATACCCAAATACCCCATTAAACAATTCCTGTCCATTCAATATCCGGTTTGCATTATCTATAAATTTTTCTGCCTCTCCATCGGTTTTAATACCAAACTGAAAAAGTAAAATTACGTTGATTGAAAAATAAATAATGGCTGCTGCTATAACTTTTTTCTCAAAAAATAATTTACCGGTTATCATCAAAGTAGTTTGTTGATTTGAAAGTTTATACTTTTTTTCCGGCCATAGCCTTGCTTACTGCAGTATCCATTATTCTTTCTGCATAAGGCCGGGATATCTCATTCAGCTCTTCTGTTTTAGCCTGGATCAGTTTCTTGTCATTCATATCCAGCGAAAGTTGCAATGCCTGCATGGCCAGTGATGTTTGCGTCAGTTCTGACGGGGTAAGGCTTTCATAATTTTTCTGCATGAACTTCTCCGTGGTCTGCAGCAATTGTTCAGCCTCTGTTTTTGCTTCGGTTAAAGCCCTTAGGTCCATATCCTCCTTTGCATGTGTCATCGAGTCAAGCAACATTTTTTCAACATCTTCATCAGACAATCCGTATTGTGATTTTACTTCAATGGACTGCTCCACCCCACTCCTGAGCTCTTTTGCATTTACAACCAATATGCCATCCGCATTTATTAAAAAGCTTATCTCCACTTTAGGCAATCCTGCAGGCATGCCAGGTATGCCGGTCAAATTAAACTCTGCCAGTCGCCGGTTATCCTTTACCATATCTCTCTCGCCCTGGTAAACAGCGATCTTCATGCCGCTTTGCCCGTCTTTATAAGTTGTGTACTGCCTGCTTGCCTTTGCCGGTATTTTTGAATTGCGTGGCAACAAAACATCCATCAATCCTCCCATGGTCTCCAGGCCCAGTGACAAGGGTGTTATATCCAGCAATAACATGTCGGTTGTATTACCGGCTAAGATA
>JBBSJI010000192.1:0-3162 GCA_038257425.1 Chitinophagales bacterium | reverse complement strand
AGATAGCAGAGTTAAAGAACACCATTAGCCAGCAAAAAGCGGTTTTCTATCAATCGCTTTATACTTTTAAAAGTGAGCTGGATGGCTGGAAGCAGAAATATTTTCTTATTGCACCAGTTGCTGGAAAAATTTCTTTTGGCAGCTTTATACAGGAGAACCAGCAATTGCAGACAAATCAGGTTATTTGTTATATTAATCCGGGTAATAGCGAATATTATGCTGAACTATATGTGCCTCAAGCCAACTTAGGGAAAGTAAAATTGGGGCAGGAAGTTCTGATTAAATTTCCATCCTATCCTTTTCAGGAATACGGCAGCGTAAAAGGAAAAATTGATTTTATCTCCAACATCCCAACAGACAGCGGGTACCTGGCTAAACTAAGTCTGCCAAATGCGCTCACTACAAGTTATCAAAAAGAGGTTCAGTTTCGGGAAGGCTTGCAGGCACAGGGAGAAATCATCACCCAAAACATGCGCTTGTTGCAAAGGTTTTATTATAATATCATAAAGCAAGTGGATGGGAACGAGTAATACAAAATCTATTTTATTACAATTTCATCAAGGTGCTGCCATCCCAGTACATGATTTTCTTTGTACTTGTATTGTTCACTTCCACCATAAACACAAAACGTGTTTACTTTTTTTGTGCTAAGTGCTGAATAGAAATTTAAGCCTTTAAAAAAAGATTCGTTGATGGTTTTGGCTGCTTTAATTTCTATGGCATAAGTATAGCCTGCCTGTTCTATAAGCAGATCTACTTCGTTGCCATTGCTATCTCTAAAATAATGAAATGAAGGCTGCACTTTATTATTGTAACAATTTTTCATTAGTTCATTAATAATAAAGTTTTCAAATAAAGCCCCTTTAGCAAAATGGTTTTTCAGGTCAGTAGCACTGCGTATGTTCAAAAGGTAAGCAGCTACCCCGGTATCATAAAAATATAATTTAGGGGCTTTGATTATCCGTTTATTAAAATTATTGTAGAAGGGTTGTAAAAGGTAAATGATGTAGCTGCTCTCAAGCACACTGAGCCATTGTCGCACTGTTTTATTATCTATACCAATGCTGTTGCTCAGCTCATTCATGTTTAGTATTTGCCCTGTTCTGCCAGCACATATACTCATAAATCTCCTGAACAGGGCCAGGTCTTTTATATTCATAATCTGCCGGGTATCTCTTTCAATATAGGTAGTAATGTAGTCGGGATAAAATTGTTCAGGTTTAATGGCCTGTTGATGTAGCCGGGGATACATACCTTTCCAGCAAAGGCTTTCCCAGTCTTTTATTTTTTTCTGTGCAGCCAGTTCCCGAATAGAAAAAGGTAATAAGGTACAAAGCGAAGTTCTGCCTGCAAGGCTTTGGCTTATTTTTTCAAACAATTGAAAATTTTGCGAACCTGTTAAAATGTACAGACCATTTTTGCCGACTTTGTCTGTGTGAGCCTGCAATTGGGATAACAGCTCAGGGGCATTTTGCACCTCGTCAAGAATAACATTTTTTGGGTAGCGCTCTACAAAACCTTTGGGATCATTTATTGCAAACCGACGATGATCTATGTCTTCCAGGTTAATGTATTCAAAGCCTGGTTTTAATAGTTTTGCAAATGTAGATTTACCAGATTGCCTTGGACCGGTAATTGTAAGTATGGGATATTTCTTTAGCAGTTTGCCTGCAATACCAATCATTTCACGTTCATATATTTTACCTGCCATTTATGTAAATTTGGAGTTGGAGTCCAAATATACATAAATATATTTATTAGGAATTTATTTTTATTATCTACTTGTTCTTTTTTGCTTCGGAAGCAAAAGCGATAAATTTAAGTTCATTACAGCCAATCAATCTTATGTAATTTTAGAGTTGTAGTCCAAATCTGCATAATTAAAATTTTAATCGGAAAAAAATACGTGGCATACTTTATCAGCAGGGCGCCTTGGGATGCTGGCTGTACAAATATATCCAGGTAGGATTTTAAAAAAAATATACAGATTTAAATAGATATTTCCAATGTAGTTTCAACAGAATTAGAGCGATAGCAAAAATTGCTTTAACGCTTCTGGTTTATTCTCAATCACTGTTGACATTTTATCCAGCTTTAATTGCTTTTGTATAGTTTCCGGAATGGCCACTTCAGTTCTAATCACCGGTTCCACCACATTATAAAATTTTACCGGGTGCGCTGTTTCCAAAACGATTCCTTTCAAAGAAGGATGATCAGTTAAATAATTTTCTAAGGCAGTATAACCAACTGCTCCATGTGGATCTAATAAATATTGATGCTCGTCAAAAATTCTTTTTAAAGTTGATCGGGTGGTATCATCATCCACACTCACTGCAGTTAACTTAGTTTTTAAATCAGGGATTTGCTGTTCAAATATTTCCATGATGCGTACGAAGTTGCTGGGGTTGGCCACATCCATAGGTAGCTACAGATTTTTTGCTCGTCCAATTAAACCTTTGACCGATGTGGGTTTAGGTTACGTAAAACTTGGTCAGTCATCAAATACTTTAAGTGGTGGCGAAGCCCAAAGGGTTAAACTTGCTTCCTTCCTGAGCAAAGCCCGCCCGGATGACCAGGTCGGACGGGAAAAGCACACGGCCATATCCTGTTTATTTTTGATGAACCTACTACCGGCCTGCATTTTCACGACATTAAAAAATTACTGAAATCCTTTAATGCATTGGTTGAACAAGGCCATACCATCCTCGTTATTGAACACAATACCGATGTATTAAAAAGTGCAGACTGGATCATAGACCTTGGTCCCGAAGCAGGGGACGCCGGCGGCAACCTGGTGTTTGTGGACAAGCCTGCAGATTTAAAAAAGTGCAAGGAAAGTTATACGGGGAAGTTTTTATGATGGGGAATAATTAATTGACAATGATTAATTGTGAATAGTGTAAATGATTATCTCCGATTGTACTTAAAACATTTTAGACTTTTCCCTCATAAAACAATACCATTCAGCCGAGCATACCTGGCGAGGCTTGCCCTGTTAGTTACGTCGAAACGGGTTAACAATTGTTGGTTTAATTTTTCAGCGGCGCTTACTGAAATAAATAACTGAGCAGCGATCTCTGTCATTTTAATTTCTTTGCAAATTAATTGTAGAAATTCTAATTCCTTGCTAGTTAGAAAATGATCAGCTTTATAAGCAGTATT
>JBBSJI010000191.1:0-3291 GCA_038257425.1 Chitinophagales bacterium | reverse complement strand
TGCAAAAGCTGTTGCATGGTATATAACCGGCTCGGTGGCTATTTTAACTGATGCATTTGAAAGTATAGTAAATGTTGTGGCAGGATTAATAGGTGTGTATAGTTTGTATATTTCTGCAAAGCCACAGGATCTTGATCATCCTTACGGTCATGGTAAGGCCGAATTTATATCTGCAGCAATTGAAGGATCGCTTATCTCTATTGCCGGGCTTATTATAATTTATAAAGCCTTTACTAACCTGCTTCACCCTCAACAAATACAGGGCCTTGATTATGGTATCATACTGGTGGCCGCAACAGGACTGATCAATTATATAGCCGGCACTATCTGCTTAAGAACAGGAAGGAAAAATAATTCACTTGCATTGATATCAAGCGGTAAACACCTGCAAACTGATACCTGGTCTACCATGGGTATTGTTATCGGACTGGTGTTGATGCTGATCACCAAACAGCTATGGATTGATAGCGTGGTTGCTATCATTTTTTCTATATTCATCATTTTTACCGGCTATAAGATCTTAAGAAGCTCTGTTGCCGGCATCATGGATGAAGCAGATACATCCCTGCTTAAAAAAATGGTGGAGATGCTGAATGCAAACAGGCGGGTTAACTGGATAGACCTGCATAACCTGCGGATAATAAAGTATGGCAGCCGCATTCACCTGGATTGCCACCTTACGGTGCCCTGGTATTTAAATGTGCATGAGGCTCACCAGGAGATAGATGCATTGTCATTGATGGTTAAAAATGAATTTGGAGAATCTGTTGAACTCTTCGTGCACTCAGATGGCTGTCTTGATTTTTCATGCAGGATATGTTCTAAAATGGAATGTACTGTACGCAGACATTCTTTTGAACAAAAAATAGATTGGACAATTGAAAATATTTCCAGCAATCATAAACACAGTCTTGCAGTTGCAAAAAAGGAAAATAAAGAATTTTAATGCTGAATTTTAATCATATCGTATTTTTTGAAGTGGCCCGGAATTTAAGCTTTTCCAAAGCTGCGGAATTGTTGTTTATTAGTCAGCCGGCAATTAGCAAACATATCAAAAACCTGGAACAGCTGTATAATATCAATTTGTTTGAGCGCAAAGGCAATTCTATCTTACTTACCATGGAGGGAGAAATTTTATATGAGCATGTCAGCAACGCAAGGGATATTCAACGTAGGCTGGAATTTGAAATTTCTGTAGTAAAAAATAAACAACAGGCCAAAGGCTCATTGGTAGTTGGTGCCAGCACCACGGTTGCATTATATGTTATACCGGGAATTTTATCTGCTTTTCACAAAGCTTATCCTCATATAAATTTGCAGTTAGTTAATCGCAATTCCGAAAATATACTGAATGCATTAATGGAGCAGGAAATTGACCTGGGTATTATTGAAGGAAAAAATAAGATCACTTCAGTCAGTTACAAATTCTTTCTAAAGGATGAAGTGGTTCCGGTATGTTCTGCAAAAAGCCATTTGGCCAAAAAGCGTAAAATAAATATCCAGGAATTAAAAACTATAGACGTGGCTTTACGGGAGAGAGGATCCGGAACCATGGCGGCTGTTACTGAAGGACTACTTAAACATAATATCAGGATATCAGACCTGGAAACCAGAATTATTTTAGGAGGGACAGAAGCGTTAAAGAATTTTTTACTTGATGATACCTGTATTGGCTTTTTGCCATTGCGATCTGTTGCTAAACAGTTACAATCAAAAGAATTGATAAGGCTGAATATTCCTGGTCTTCAAATTTCAAGGGAATTTTATTTTGTGCAACGCCAGGGCAATGGAAATGATAAAATGAATAACCTGTTTATAAAGATGGCCATTGCTCATTATAATCAATTGTTATAAGCTATCACTTATTGACCCCGAAAAAGTTATCACATAATTATAGTTTTGTTTAGTTAAAACAACGCTATGTTAACTTTAGAACGATATTCTTTACTTCAGGGTCTGCAATGTTCAAAATGCGGACAGCTATATAATCCTAAAAAAATAAATACATTTTCACCCTGTTGTAATAAGCCATTAACCGCAAATTATGAGTTGGATTCTGGACTTTCGAAAACGGATGTAAACCAACATGATAATAGCATGTGGCGCTATCATGCCATGCTGCCAGTTTTAAATAAACAAAACATAATTAGTTTAGGTGAAGGGATGACGCCGGTTTTGCAATTGCATACTTTGGGTAAAAAATATGATTTACCACAACTTTTTTTAAAAGATGAATCATTAAACCCAACCGGAAGTTTTAAATCAAGGGGGTTAAGTGTAGCTGTTTCCAAGGCAAAAGAATTAGGTATAAGATCCTGCATAGTTCCTACAGCGGGCAATGCAGGAGGCGCCTTGAGCGCTTATTGTGCAAAGGCGGGTATTGAAGCTACCGTAATTATGCCTAAACATACCCCAATAATATTTCAGCAGGAATGTGAGTTGTATGGAGCAAAAGTAATTTTAGTAGAAGGACTGATCAGCGATTGCGGAAAACTGGCTAAAACCATGCAGCAGGAGCAGGATGTTTTTGACATGTCAACTTTAAAAGAACCATACCGGCTTGAAGGAAAAAAAACTTTGGGATACGAAATAGCAGAACAATTTAACTGGCAATTACCTGATGTTATTGTTTATCCAACAGGTGGTGGAACCGGCCTGATTGCTATCTGGAAAGCATTTAAAGAAATGATCTCAATGGGATGGATAGAAAATAAACTCCCCAAAATGATTGCGGTTCAGGCAGAAAATTGCCAACCGATTGTATATTCCTGGAAAGGCTTACATGCCAATGCATCACAATATAAAGGGAAAGCATCCCTGGCAAATGGATTGGCGGTGCCTAATCCTTTTGGGGAAGACCTGATTATGGAAACATTAATAGAATCATCCGGATCTGCATTGGCTGTTACAGAACAGGAAATGATTTCGGGAGTAAAAGAAATAGCAAGATCAGAAGGAGTTTTGGTGGCGCCCGAAGGTGCTGCTGTTTGGAAAGGGTTACTAAAACTGGTACAGGATGGGTTTATAGACCGGGATGAAAAGATATTATTGCTGAATACAGGTTCGGGATATAAATACCTGGAAAATATTTTTTAAAATATCCTTTATTAATGTGCTTCAAATAATTTGGCCACACCAAAAGCGGCTGCTGCAGCAAGGGCACCTATCAAAGTAACTTTTATTGCACCCCATAAAGGGTTTACGCCCGTCATTTTACTTTTAAAATATCCGAAAACGAATAGGCAGAGCAAAGTGGCAATAAGAGATATTTTGAGGGCCTCAAAGGAACTT
>JBBSJI010000190.1:0-3317 GCA_038257425.1 Chitinophagales bacterium | reverse complement strand
TGCTTACTAATGTTTTTTCAACAGGCGAGCCATTCATCGCTAATGAATTTCCTGTTGAATTGATCAAAGAAAGCACTGGCAATCTGGTTTTGGGCTATTATAATACAGTAGTGCAGCCAATGAAAGACGAAAAAGGAAATACGGAAAGATTATTGTCTCATGGAGTGGAAGTTACTCAGCAGGTTGAAGCACGCAAACTTATTGAAGAAAGTGAAAAGCAATTTCGAATTTTTGCTGACAGCATTCAAAACCTTGCATGGATTGCCAATGCTGACGGAGGGTTATATTGGTATAACCAACGATGGTATGATTATACCGGAACCACGCTTGAAGAAATGGAGGGCTGGGGATGGCAAAAAGTGCATCATCCCGATCATATTAAAAAAGTTGTAGAGTTTACAAAAGAAGCCTTGAAAAAAGAAGAAGCATTTGAGCTAACCATCCCACTTCGCAGGCACGACGGGGAATATCGTTGGTTTCTCACCCGTGCATATCCTGTAAATGATGCCAACGGAAATATTGAGCGTTGGATAGGAACCAATACGGATGTTCATGAACAAAAAAAATCGCTTGAACAAAAAGATGAATTTATAAGTATTGCGAGCCATGAAATGAAAACACCACTAACTACTGCCAAAGGCTATATTGAGTTACTGCTGCTTTCATTAAATGAAGAAAATCAAAATGCATTATACGCATCCAAAGCCAAACAAGCTATAGAGAGACTGCACGACTTGATTACAGATTTACTGGATGCCAGTAAAATACAAAATGGGCAACTGAATTATACTGTTACCACATTCGATTTTAATAACATGGTAGATGAAACCATTGAAAATATTCAGCACAGTATAAAAAACCACAGCATCCAAAAAACAGGCAACTCTGCACAACAAATAACCGGCGACAGAAGCAGGCTGCAACAGGTGCTGATTAATTTATTGACCAATGCTGTAAAATATTCTCCAAATTCGGATAATGTATTAGTTAACATAGAAGAACAGGAGAGTAAAATTCAGGTATCGGTTCAGGATTTTGGTGTTGGCATGTCTATACAGCATTTAGATAAAATTTTTGACAGGTATTACAGGGTGGAAGAACATGCTATCCAATTTCAGGGATTAGGAATTGGTCTGTATATTTCTAACAATATTATAGAAAGGCACGAAGGGAAAATGTGGGCAGAGAGTGAACCAGAAAAAGGAAGTACTCTTTATTTTACCTTACCGTTGTAAATATTTAAGGCAATCTTTTACTACCGTAGCTTTATCATAATGAACAAGAATATTCTTATTTACGATGATGATGAAGAACTTTTACTCTTATGCAAAACCTTATTAAGCAAGTTCGATTTTGTAGTGGAAACATTATCAAGATGTGACAATATTTTGAACGATATACAATCAATACAGCCCCAGCTTATTTTCATGGATTTATCGATTCCTGGAATTGGCGGTGAAAAAGCTATTGCAACTGTAAAGGAAAATGAAGCGACAAAAAATATCCCTGTTCTAATCTTTTCTGCCAATACTAATATAAAGGAGATTTGTGAAACGGTAAATGCAGATGGGTATGTAGAAAAACCATTTACTGTTAGCACTTTTATTGAGACCATACAAAAACACATAGGCTAGAACACATTTTCTATTTACAGACGAGAAGCAGTACGAACGCACAAATAAAGTATTGCTGAAATGGGGCAGTACAAGATCGGTGAACATCTTATCCTGTACATGCGCAACATTGCAGCAGCTTTACGGGCTGACGTTTTTCAAATCCCCACCTGCAGCACAGGCGGAGAAAATATATAACCAGCTATTCAACTTTGATAAAGAATTGTTTAATCAAGCTCCATTGGAATTTTTAGCTTCAATGCTTGGAATGACACCAGAAACATTAACCCACATTGCAGGCAAAACAACGATTTTCCTGTTTTTTTGGGTATTTTTTAGCGTTTAAATTCCACAACCCTTGCTGATAAAGGGTTTTGTTTTTGAACTTATCTTGTAGTACACAGGGGGGTGTTCGTAAACTGACACCGGTTTATAGCTTTGCGGCCAATGTATTTAAAAGCGTCATTTAGACACAACCCGACTATCAAGAATATTGCTGCTTATTACCGATTAGTAGAAAGCTATCGCAATGAGTGTGACAGGGTTTGCCATAAAACGCTTTTAAACATTGGCTTTTGGCCGGATGCTACCCGCAACCAAAAAGATAAAGTAGTGGATCACCTCAATGCCAGGTATAAAAATGAATTAGCACTTTTTGAAGAACCCGACACACAAGTAATAGAATGGGCCAATCGTTTTTGGAATGAGATGATTGAAAAGAAAACCATCGACCGCAAAACGATGGAACACCAGCACAGGCTCGTAAAAGTAGATTCCATAAAGCATAAGGAAGCAAGGGAAATAGGCACAGAGTGGATATGTGCTAATACATGGAACCAGCTAAAACTTTCTGAACTATTTGAGGAACTTGGTTGGCAACAGGAAAAGATTCAACTGGCAATGACACAAGTTATTAGCAGAGCCGTATATCCAGGTTCCGAACTTGCCACCGGCAAATGGATAAAAGACAACTCTGCTATCTGCGATATCACTGGTTATAATATAGATAAAATTACCAAAGATAAACTTTACCAAAGTGCTTTAGATTTATACAAGCACAAAGAAACCATCGAAAAATATTTATCTACCAAAACCAATGAGCTCTTCGATTTGCAAGATAGAATAATGCTATACGACCTTACCAATACCTATTTTGAAGGAAGTAAAAAAAATAGCCGGTTGGCTAAATATGGCAGAAGCAAAGAGAAGCGCAGCGATGCAAAACTGGTAGTGTTAGCAATGGTTATAAACATAGAAGGCTTCATAAAATATTCAGCCATACACGAAGGTAATTATGCCGATACATCAGACATCAACACACTGCTTGAAAAACTATCCGGCAATACCGGCACCGCAAAGCCGATAGTGGTAATGGATGCAGGAATAGCTACAAAAAAGAACCTAAATATTTTAACTCAGAAGGGATATAAATATGTAGTAGTGAGCAGAACAAAAATAAAAGACTACCAACCTGTGCAGAAAGGCAAAGAAACTTATTTACTTACAAAATCAAAAAAAGTAATACGGCTAACAGTAGTACAAAGTGAAAAATATACCGATAGTTTTTTAAAGGTAGAAAGTGAAGCCAAAGGCATTAAAGAGCAGGGCATAAAAAACAGGTTGGAGCAAGGCTACGAACAACAACTACATCTGATAAAACAAAGTTTAGCCAAACCAAGAGGCATAAAAAAAGTAGCCAAAGTG
>JBBSJI010000189.1:0-3344 GCA_038257425.1 Chitinophagales bacterium | reverse complement strand
CCTGTTCCTTATTATAAAAGCAAGTGATCCAGTTTTCTTTTAATGCATTTTCTTTCTTTAAAAAGATACCACCTCCATACCATTTATAGCAGGAAGGTAAACCCCAGAACGAAACATACTTATCATTTTTAGCAAGAACAGACTTATAAAATAAAATAAAAAAATACAGGTGTTCTTTCAAACGCCCATGAATGGCCGAATCTGTTTCTTTGGCTTTGGGTTTGATACGCCATCGGTTGTTCTCTATATAAAAAGGATCGTCTGCCGGATTTTTAAATCTTAAGCCTTGTGAAACAAATTTCAAATTAGTTGCACTACCAATCCCGGTATTTACAAGTATCATTTCATCAGTTGTCAGCCTGGCAATCTTATAAACATTCCTCTCCTTTTCAAGGGTTGTATTAATAGAGATGGTTTTAGCTGATTCATCAAAACTCCAGCTCCCATAGTCCATCGCATTCCTGGGATCTTTTACAAAACTCCCGTTATTGGAAAAATAAAAGCTGCGGTAGGGTATTTCAAACTTCGAATCTTCAGTCATTCCCTCAAGTGATTCTTCATCATCTGCCATTACCCAACCCTGGGATAAAATACTGTACATATCCCGGGCAGTATCCAGGTAAATAAGGTTGCCAGCGGAGTTTGCATGCTCAGTTTTCTTTTTATCTTCATCAATTCCGGAGGATTTATCAGGAGCATCATTGCAGGAAAAAACAAGAGCTGAAATAACAATCAACTTAAAAAATCTATTTATCACTATGCAGGTTTTAAGTGCCAAATTTAGCACATTGCCAAACACATTATGCCATCCTTATTTGCAGACTCTCACTTTCAAACTATTAATCTGTCAGCCTGAGCCTGTCGAAGGCGATTTATTTATAGCAACCCGGGTTCGACAACACTTCGTCAAACTCAGTACACCGTGACAATCTTGCTAAACTTAGAGTTTAGAAAACACATAAAATATTTATCTTCATGTAATGAGAACTGCCTTTACCATGCTTTTACTGCTGCTTACAGTATCTTGTTTTTCCCAAACAAAGTCTGCACTTATCAGCGGCAAAGTAGTTGATGAAAATGATTTACCAGTTTCCAATGTATCAGTTGTTATCCTGGGCAGGTCATCGGGCCTTACTACCAATGATAGCGGCTTCTTCAGCATAAAAGTACCCGCCGGCAGATCCTTTGCATTGATATTTACTTATACCGGGTACAATGAAGTGCAAAAGAATTTTTACCTGAGCGAAGCCGAAGAAGAAAAGATAACTGTGCAGATGGAACGTGGCAGCAAAACCCTGCAGGCTGTTGTGGTAGCTGATGAAAAGGAACGTACCGAAACAGGTCTTACCAAAATAAATCCCAAAAGTGCATTGGCTTTACCAAGCACTACCGGCGGTGTGGAAGGAATGATAAAGATATTGGTGGGCAGCAATAATGAACTTACTTCTCAATACAGTGTACGTGGCGGCAACTACGATGAAAATTTAATTTACATCAACGACTTTGAGGTCTTTCGCCCCTACCTGGTACGCAGCGGCCAGCAGGAAGGCCTGAGTTTCATTAATCCTGAACTTGCCAAAAATGTAAATTTTTATACCGGCGGCTTCCAGGCTAAATATGGAGATAAGATTAGCAGCGTACTGGATATCCAATACAAAAAGCCAACAGCATTCGGCGGTTCGGCTTATGTAAGTTTACTGGAGCAGGGATTACACCTGGAAGGAGCTGCCAAAAAAGGAAAGATATCTTACCTGTTGGGTATCAGGAACCGCAGCAACAAAAATTTATTAAAAAGCCAGGAGACATTGGGTTCCTACATTCCTTCTTCTTCCGATGTACAGGCATTCATTACTTATAAACTGAATGAAAAGATACAGCTGGAACTTTTAGGCACCTACTCAGTTACAAAATTCAGTTTGTTCCCGGAGTCGGCTCAAAAGACCACATCGGTTTTCTCCCCGCTTTTTACTGCAAACCTGGGCCTCGATATTTTATTTGAAGGACAGGAAAGGGATGATTATAAAACAAATCTTATCGGGCTGAGTGTGTTGCATACACCCAATAAAAAATTGCGGCTAAAGTGGATGGTAAGCCGCTTTCAAAATAAAGAGAATGAGAATTTTGATATTGCAGGATCATATCTTTTTGGAGACCGTGATTTTGATAATACCAGCAGTACATATGGACAGATCGTTAACCCATTGGGCGCAGGCTATTACCAGAACTATGGCCGCAATGAACTCAACATTAATGTTTACAATGCCAGCCTTAAAGGCAGTTACAGCGCCGGTAAACATTTTATCCAGTTTGGCAACAGCATTGAACAAACCAATATCACCGACAGGCTTAAGGAATGGGAATACCAGGACAGCGCCGGTTATTCATTACCACATAATCCTGCTCAATTGAATCTATACAGGTCATTGAACTCAACCGCAGATCTTTCCATTCAAAAATACAGCGGCTATATACAGGATAATATTCACTTTGGTAAAAACAACAGGAACATTACCCTACAGGCCGGCGTACGTTATAATTACAATTCGCTGAACAAGGAGTTTTTGATAAGCCCACGACTGCAGGTAAGCTTTAAACCCACCTGGAAAAGAGATGTGATTTTTAAGCTGGCAGCAGGCGCTTACCACCAGCCACCTTTTTACAGGGAATTACGCAGGTACGATGGCTTATTAAATACTAATGTAAAAGCACAAAAAAGTTACCAGGTAGTGGCGGGCATGGATTATAATTTTAAAGGTTTTGAAAGCCGCCCTTTCCGCATTACTACCGAAGCTTATTACAAAAGCATGAGCAGTGTTGCTGTATATGATATTGACAATGTAAAGATCCGCTATGCCGGCAACAACAATGCAAAAGCCTATGCAACGGGTTTTGAAGCCCGGCTCTTTGGCGAACTGGTACAGGGTGCTGAAAGCTGGTTAAGCATCGGCATCATGCAAACCAAAGAAGACCTTGATAATGATTTTTATTACCAGTATAAAAATGCAGCCGGTGAGATCATCACAGCAAAGAGTATTGACCAGGTAGCCGTTGACAGTATAAAAAATAATGTGGGTTTTGTACGCCGGCCTACCGATCGTTTAATAACCGCTGGTTTGTATTTAGAAGATTACCTTACCACCAACAGGAACTTTAAGTTCCACCTCAACCTTATTTATGGCAGTAACATGAGTTACAATATTCCAAACAGTGTAAAGTACCGCAATGCACTTACCATAGAACCCTATATAAGAGTTGATGTGGGTTTCAGCGCCCAGCTACTGAGTGAAAAAAGTAAACGCCGCAGCCATAGCCCCTTCCGCAGCTTTCAAAATATATGGGCAAGT
>JBBSJI010000188.1:0-3420 GCA_038257425.1 Chitinophagales bacterium | reverse complement strand
CTTTCCTCAGAGCCCTACCCTTTTAAACAAAAACATATTGATGAACTGGCTGAACAATTACCTGGTACGCAAATCATGCTGGTTGATGGAGAAATATTCAGCTGGTATGGAAGCAGGATGTTACAGGCGCCTGCTTATTTTCAAAAAATCATAAACAGCATTCCGAGGTAAAAAATTAAGACAGTGAATTTATTTAAAAGCTGTCAGTCCCGATAGCTATCGGGATTGTGGAAACCGGTATTTTTTCTATCTACCCAGTCTTCGACAGGCTCAGACTGACAGCTCAATAATTAAAACAGGACACTACTAAATTATCAGTTCACTTCTAATTGAATGCTTTTTATATTAAATTTGCCCAAAATCAAACTAATTATGGCGAATACAAAAATTGTTGAATTATTAGGTAGCGAGGCTGACAGTCTTTTAAATCACGAGTGCAAGACCATTTCAAAGAATGATATCTTTCTTCCCAATCCCAATCATGTGGATGATATCTGGAGAGCAAGTAACAGAACCAATCAAACCTTAAAGAGTTTACAGCATATATTAGACAATGGACGCCTTGGTGGCACCGGGTATGTATCCATATTGCCGGTTGACCAGGGTATTGAACATAGCGCTGGTGCATCTTTTGCACCCAATCCCATTTATTTCGATCCTGAAAATATTGTTAAGCTGGCCATTGAAGGCGGCTGTAATGCCGTTGCTTCCACGTTTGGTGTACTGGGCATAGTAAGCCGCAAATTTGCCCATAAAATACCTATGATGGTTAAGGTAAACCACAATGAATTTTTAAGTTTTCCCAATAAATTCGACCAGATCATGTTTGGTAAAATTAAAGATGCCTGGAATATGGGTGCAACTGCTATAGGTGCTACCATTTATTTTGGAAGTGCAGAAAGCACAAGGCAGATACAGGAAGTTGCCACTGCATTTGAAATGGCCCATGAGTTAGGTATGACAACCGTTCTTTGGTGCTATACCCGAAACAATGGTTTTAAAGTTGATGGAGTAGATTATCACACTTCTGCAGATCTTACCGGACAGGCAAATCATTTGGGTGTTACCATACAGGCAGATATTATAAAGCAAAAATTACCAACCAATAACGGTGGTTACAATGCAACCAAACATGGCAAAACCTCTCCACTGGTTTATTCTAAATTAACTACTGACCATCCTATCGATCTTACCCGTTACCAGGTAGCCAACTGCTACATGGGTCGTGTTGGCCTTATCAACAGTGGCGGAGAAAGTAAAGGTGCAACCGACCTGGCAGAAGCAGTTACTACAGCCGTTATCAACAAACGTGCAGGTGGTATGGGTTTGATAAGTGGTCGTAAAGCTTTCCAGAAACCTATGAAAGACGGTGTTGAATTATTGAATACTATCCAGGATGTATATTTGGATAGCAGTATTACAATTGCATAAATAGTTTGTTGTTTGTTGTTTGTAGTTGTGGAAGGCTGTGTGAGACCAGGTACATTTTATTTAAATAAAGTGTACAACTACAAACAATAAACCACAAACCACAAACTATAAAAATGAAACACGAAGAAGATTTTGATGCCAGCCTGGCCGGTGAAGAAAGCGCTGCCGATGCAAATAAGGCGAGCTGGTTTAAGCGGATGAAAAAAGGGATACTTACATCTACCAAAGATAAAAAAGATGCACCCGAAGGCCTGTGGTCTAAATGCCCTTCGTGTAAATATACCTGTACTGCTGCTGAGCTTGAAGAGAATAAATTTGTTTGTCCTAAATGCGAATACCACCACCGCATTGGCAGCGACGAATACTTTGAGATACTTTTTGATGATAACCAATACACCGAACTTTTTGCCAACATCAGGTCTAAGGACTATCTGAATTTTGTTGACCTGAAACCTTATGGCCAAAGGCTTGAGGAAACCTATGCTAAAACAGGCATTCATGATTCGATGACCGTAGCGCATGGAAAAGTAAAAGGCAATGACCTGGTAGTGGCCTGTATGGATTTTGAATTCATTGGTGGTAGCCTGGGTAGTGTAATGGGTGAAAAAATAAGCCGTGCCTGCGATTATTGTATGGCGCATACTATCCCTTTTATGATCATCAATAAAAGTGGCGGTGCCCGTATGATGGAAAGTGCATTCTCATTAATGCAGCTTGCAAAAACATCTGGTAAGTTATCCCAGCTCAGCGATAAAAAAATACCCTATATCTCCTTGTGTACCGATCCTACATTCGGCGGCACAACTGCATCCTTTGCCATGTTGGGCGATGTGATCTGTGCCGAACCTGATGCCCTAATCGGTTTTGCCGGCCCCAGGGTAATTAAAGAAACCATCAAAAAAGATCTACCCGAAGGTTTTCAGCGCAGTGAATTTCTTTTAGAACATGGATTTTTAGATTTTATCGTTCACCGGAAGCATCTGAAAGAAAAATTGGGTAACTTGTTGGTCCTCTTTAAAGGATAAAATTTACTGCAATCAATTTCCCGGGGCAACAATTAACCTGCAGTAATAATCTTTGAGAATTTATGCTGCAAAAAAAACTGTCCATACTCCTTCTTTTTGTTTTACTGCTGTGGGGAAAGTTATATGCACAGGTGCCCTGTACCACGCTGGGTCAAAATCCATCTACAGCTTTCCCGGTTTGCGGTACATCTGTTTTTCAGCAGGATAGTGTACCTATCTGTAGCTCTAATCAACTTTATGTACCGGGTTGCAGTATTCCCGGCGATAGCACAACCACTTATGCAAATAAAAATCCTTTCTGGTATAAGTTTACCTGTTTTCAAAGCGGCACACTAAGTTTTGTTATCATTCCAAACCAGCCAAATGAAGATTATGACTGGCAACTCTATGATGTTACAGGGCGCAATCCGGATGATGTATATACCGATTCATCGCTTGTGGTTAGCGGCAATTGGGCCGGCACCTACGATTCAACCGGGGCTTCGGCTACGGGGGTAAACTATATTCAATGCGCTTCGGACCCAACAGCTATGATGCCCACTTTTGCCTTGAGCCCTAATATCATACAGGGCCGTAACTATCTTTTATTAGTGAGTCATTTTTCTGATAGTGAGCAGGGTTATTCCTTATCATTCGGTGGCGGCACTGCAGTAATTACAGATACCTTACCACCGCATATGTTCACAGCAACCAATGCTACCTGCGATGGAAGCCAGATACTGGTAAAACTTAATAAAAAGATGAAATGCAGTACGCTTGCAGTTGATGGTTCCGACTTTATCATCAGCCCTGCAGCAGCCACAATTACCAGTGCTGTTGGCTTTGGTTGCAGCAATGCATTTGATATGGATTCCATCTTACTCACTTTCAGCGTACCATTACCTTTCGGAAATTATAATTTAATTGCTAAGAACGGTGCTGACGGAAACACCATATTAGATCTTTGCGATAATGGAATACCGGT
>JBBSJI010000187.1:0-3424 GCA_038257425.1 Chitinophagales bacterium | reverse complement strand
TGCTGCCATTTATAAATTGTAGCAGTATAAAACTGTGGCCAATATTCAGGATAAGTAGTTTTCATTACACTAATTTATGTAAATTAGTTCAGTTGTTTATGGCTGTTTGCCGCTTGTCGGAGACAAGGCGGCGGCGGTTCACGGTTGGCGGCATTGGACTTACGAATAAATTTGAGGAACACCTACAGAGGATAAAATTTAGAGACCGAACACCCACAGCGGAAAAAAGGCGGGGGCGTTCGGTTGGTTAGGAACTTTTAAATTTAGAGACCGAACACCCACAGCGGAAAAAAAAGAAACTCGTTAAAGAGTTTCTTGATGCTTTTATTTTTAAAAATGATTTGCAAAAACAATTACAGGGGTAGAAACTATTAATCACTTACATAAGGTAAAACCCACTTCAGACTATCAGGAAAAGGGATGTTGTATTCTGTAAAACTTTTTGGTTCAATTAATAGCTCTTTATTTTCAGACTGTGGATCATAAATAACTGGGAAATATTTATGAACAAAATTTATATTGCCTGTAGCTTTACTAAATGGTTCATAGCCAATTATTTTTTTTTCTTTATAAAAAAATTCATATTTCAAATGACGCCCCCCTTTGGAGCTAAATACCCATTCAAGAGTCCACGCATTCAACACAATACCTTTCTCTCTCAACTCCTCAGGTTTAAAGACCCTATCTTTTATAAGCAGATAAATAAAGATTAAAATAATTGCGCTAATTAAAACCACATTAATTTTCCTCATAGGTTATTCTTTTTTTTCCGTGGCTGCTTGTATGATTGTATTAACAGGGGCTGCTGCTGCATTACTTGTAACTTCACCTAACAGTTGACTAATAATAGCTTTAAATCCAGCTTTCTCGCCTTGGGTAAATATCTTATCTCCTAATTTTCCACCCCCTACATCTACCATTGAAGATAATGTTGCAGTTTTTAAATTAAATTTAGTGCCGCCGATTGCTTCTTTAAAACCATTCTCACCAGTATACTTTAGAAAATTTCCTCCGATACCTGTAGTTACAATTGAAGCCGGGTTTATGAATGCTAAACCACTACTTGACCAATTTATATTATTTAAATTTTGTTTACCCCAGCCATGCTCCATTAAATTACCTGCATACTGCACACTGGCATCTGCACCTGCTGCAATAAGCCGAGAACCCAAAGATGCAGTAGCAACCTGAGTACCATAAGCAATTGCATAAGGAGCTATGATTGGTGCAGCGACTGCTACTGCTGCACCTCCTCCTAAAAATCCTAAAATTATATTTGGAACTTGCGCCGCAATCTTTTGTTGAGTTTGTTCATGGGTATCATAACGTTCCCATTTCCCATTTGATACCGAAGTGCCATCAGCCTTGCGTTCTATGCGTAAATTATTCTGAGAAGAGTTCCAATAGTAATTAGCTTCGCCTTGTTGATGAACAAAAAAGGCCTGTTTTTTTATTGGGTCATAAAGTTTTTCAACGCTTATTCGATGTAATCTATCATTTGGATCATATGTTCCTTCAATGAGATTTCCTTTATCAACGCTATTAACAAGTCGAATATTGATTAGATCTTCCTTTGGGGCAGTCGGCTCTCCACCGTCTAAATCAATAAACTTAATTGGACTATTTCCGCTAAACTGGTAAGGTGTATAGAATGGAAATGTTTTAGTCAACGGGTCAACACTTAAAAATTTAACTAACCTTGGGTCATAAATCCTCATACCGTAATCCTGCTGGTTACCTTCACCTTTTACTTCGTTGTCATTCTCTTTCCCATTAAACCCATAACGGTAGCTGCTTCCGTTAGAATAGCTCCTTCCGGGCATCTGCATACCAAACGGATAATAGTCACTTTCTCCAAACTGCTTACAGTATCAATTCTCAAAGAACTTGTCTGCATGTAATATAACCATTTTTGAGGCTAAACTATTTTTTAACCTCAAAAACAATTACAGTTATGACAACGAAATCGTATGCCCTTGTACCGCTGTTTGAAAAATTTATCAGCTACAGCTATAAGGGGAAAAGACTAAAACCGGATGGCAACCGGATAAAACCACAAACAGTTGATAATTACGTTTACGTACTGCGCTATTTAAAGGAATACGAGGCAGTGCATAATATTGTTTTGCGTATCAACGTGATGCGTACGCAAAACAGGCGGCTGTTGGCTGCTGAACGTGGTTACTGGAATAAATTTTACCAGCAGTTTACCAATTTTTTATACCAAGAGAAGAACTGTTATGATAATTATGTTGGGACAGTTATTAAAATTATCAGGAACTTCTTTAGCTTTTTAAATATGGAACTGGATATTATTACCGGCAGTTTTTATAAAAAGTTTTACGTATGCCGTGAAGAGATACCAGTTATAACGCTTATGCCACAGCAATTACATTTTTTAATTACCAACAAGGAGTTTGAATGTAGTCTTAACCGGCCACTTAGAAAGGCAAAGGATATTTTTGTAATTGGGTGTACGATAGCTTTAAGGGTATCGGACCTGTTTGCGATAAAATTTACAGACCTGGAACAGGTTGGCACCAAGTTTTACCTACAGGTTAAAACCATTAAAACCGGAACTTTTGTGCGGATTAAACTGCCGGGATATGCTGTAGACATTATTAGGAGATTTGAATGCAAAGCTAAAGGGAGAAAAACGATCTTTCCGCCGGTACCACTAGCAAGGTTTAATAACCAGCTTAAAGCGCTTGCAAGGCTGGCAGGGTGGACACAGTTAATGAGACGTGAACGCTCGAAAAGGGGAATGTATAATGCCAGCAATGGTAAAAATAAAAATTTGCCCTGCTGTTTTTGCGATATGTTATCATCTCATACTATGCGGCGCACAGCAATTACCACCATGCTTATGCTTGGCATGAAAGAACCGGCTGTTAGGAAAATATCGGGCCATACGGATAACAGCAAATATTTTTACCGGTATGTGAACCTTGTGCAAAGCTACCTGGATAATGAGGTGGATGTGGTTTTTGAGAAACTGGTGGAAGATTTTAGTGAGTGAAACCAAGGCAGGGATACCTAATTGTGGCTGTTATTATTTTTGCATACTGTGGCTTGGGCATTAGTACTTTATTCTTAAACTACGAGGGGCTTATATTGTTTTAAGGGATTTTCAAACCATGTGATGGTGGGTTATAGATTTCTCCCGTTGGTAGAAATGACAGAATAAGGAACAGCTCTATTGAGCTTTTGTACTACTGTGGCTTGGGCATTAGTACTTTATTCTTAAACTACAAACGGCTTATATTGTTTTAAGAGTTTATCAAACTATGTGATGGTGGGTTATAGATTTCTCCTGTTGGTAGAAATGACAGAATAAGGAACAGCTCTATTGAGCTTTTGTACTACTGTGGCTTGGGCATTAGTACTTTATTCTTAAACTACAAACGGCTTATATTGTTTTAAG
>JBBSJI010000186.1:0-3436 GCA_038257425.1 Chitinophagales bacterium | reverse complement strand
TTAATTTTCGGACGGCAAAGATAAGGGTTAAATTATTTCTGCAAAATTTTTTAAGCTATTTCTCAAATTAATCATTACCTAATTCACAAAATTCAACCTATTTTTGTAATGCAACATGACAACTTTTACAAATACAAAATACCAGGAAGATTCAGATACAATTACAGTAACTGATTCTTATTGCAGCCTTATAGTGTGGAATGATGAGGTAAATACTTTTGATTGGGTGATAGAAGCCCTGGTTGATATTTGCGGCCACTCCACTCAGCAGGCAGAACAATGTGCCATCATTATTGATGCAAAAGGTAAATATGCCGTTAAAGAAGGCAGCTACGAAATTTTAAAACCCCAGTGCGATGCCATTACTGACAGGGGCATTAATGCAACTGTTGAGGTGATTGCAAATTAATTCTCCCCATGTTCCTGCTAAATAAAGAATTGTTTTTTCCGCCGGTAGTAACGGCTGATGAAGAAGGTTTGCTGGCCATTGGCGGAGACCTTAGCACGGAACGGTTATTACTTGCATATCGCAGCGGCATTTTTCCATGGTACAATGAGGATGAGCCGATATGTTGGTGGAGCCCTGACCCACGTTTTGTTTTATACCCCGAGGAATTAAAAGTTACCGGCAGTATGAAAACGGTTTTACAAAACGGTAAATTCAGGTTTACCATCAATCGTGCATTTACTCAAGTAATACAAAACTGTAAAAAAGTAAACCGTAAAGACCAGGATGGTACCTGGATATCGCCGGCTATGCAGCAAGCCTACACTACTTTACATGAGCTTGGTTATGCCCATAGTGCCGAAACCTGGATGGATGGCAAGCTCGTTGGTGGCTTATACGGCATCAGGCTGGGCAATATTTTTTTTGGAGAAAGTATGTTCAGTCTAAAAACCAATGCCAGCAAGTTTGCATTCATTAATTATGTAAAGCAGTTGCAAAAAGAAAATATACAACTCATCGACTGCCAGTTGCACACCAACCATTTGGAAAGTTTGGGTGCTAAAATGATATCCAGGGAAGATTTTGTAGAAATGCTTACTTCAAATACAGGGAGATAAATTCCTTATTTTTGCCTATATTTTAAAAAAGCAATTATGTTATTTGAATTTACCGAAGAACAGTTAATGATAAAACAGGCTGCAAAAGATTTTGCCGTTAATGAGTGCCTGCCGGGTGTTATTGAAAGAGATGAATTACAGAAATTTCCAAAAGAACAGATAGAGAAACTCGCCGACCTGGGCTTTATGGGTATGATGGTGAAGCCGGAATATGGCGGCAGCGGAATGGATACGGTGAGTTATGTATTGGCCATGGAAGAGATCAGTAAGATTGATGCCAGCGTAAGTGTTTGTGTAAGCGTAAACAACAGCCTGGTTTGCTATGGCCTGCAGGAATATGCAACTGAAGAACAGAAAATGAAATACCTCTATCCCTTAGCACAGGGAAAAAAAGATGGCGAATTATACATTGGCGCATTTTTATTGAGTGAGCCCGAAGCCGGCAGCGACGCCACTTCGCAAAGAACAACAGCAGAAGATAAAGGTGATCATTATTTACTGAACGGAACCAAGAACTGGATAACTAATGGCAACAGTGCAAGTGTTTATTTAGTAATTGCACAAACTGATGTAAGTAAGGGAAGCAAAGGCATCAATGCTTTTATAGTTGAAAAGAACTGGCCGGGTGTAGAAGTTGGTGCCAAAGAAAATAAACTGGGCATAAGAGGAAGCGATACCCACAGTATTTTATTTACTGATGTAAAAGTGCCTAAAGAGAACCGCATTGGTGCAGATGGTTTTGGATTTAAGTTTGCGATGAAAACTCTGGCTGGTGGCCGCATAGGTATTGCCTCACAGGCATTGGGCATTGCAGCAGGTGCTTTCGAACTGTCTGTTGCATACAGTAAAGAACGCAAAGCATTTGGTACCGAGATCATGAACCACCAGATCATTCAGTTTAAACTGGCTGATATGGCCACAAGAATTGAAGCAGCACGTTTACTTTGTTTAAAAGCAGCCTGGGAAAAAGACAATGGCATAGATTATACTTTAAGCAGCAGTATGGCAAAAGTATTTGCAAGTGAAACCGCTATGTGGACTGCAACCGAAGCGGTGCAGATACATGGAGGTTACGGATTTGTAAAAGAATATCATGTGGAACGAATGATGAGAGATGCCAAGATCACACAGATATATGAAGGAACCAGTGAAGTGCAAAGGATCGTGATCGGCAGAACGATATTGAAATAAGGCCCCACCTAACCTCCCCCATGGGGAGGGAAATAGCGAAGATCGAAGCGAAAAGTTTGAATATTATTTTGTCATTTCGGAATTGATGAAAAGAGTATTAATGATGATTTGGAAAATTAAATGTACCGCTCCCTCTATTCGGGAGAGGGAGAAGGAGGGTGAGGCTTATGATCAATAAACAAAAATACCTGGAAATTCTACACCGGCTTGATGGGAAAGCAACACTTGTTGCGGTATCCAAAATAAGGACGGTTGAAGAAATAATGGCATTGTATAATCTTGGCCAGCGTGACTTTGGCGAAAACTATGTACAGGAATTGATACATAAGCAAGAACGATTGCCCCAGGATATCAACTGGCATTATATCGGCCACCTGCAAAGTAATAAAGTAAAATACATTGCCCCTTTTATCCACCTTATTCATGCTGTAGACAGCGAAAAACTTTTGAAAGAAATAAACAAGCAGGGTTTAAAAATAAACAGGCCTATCCCCTGTTTACTGCAGGTTCATATTGCTGCCGAAGAAACAAAATTTGGTTTTGATGCAGCAGAATTAGAAGACTTAATGAATAAGTTAAAAAACAATGAGGTTAAATTCAGTCATGCATCTCTACAAGGTTTAATGGGCATGGCTTCTTTTACAGAAGACAATAACCTCATCAAAAAAGAATTCGTTTTTTTAAAATCTCTTTTCGGTAAATACACTCAACTTTCAACTTTCAACTTTCAATTCTCAACGCTCTCCATGGGCATGAGTGCTGATTTTGCATTTGCCCTTGATGCTGGCAGTAATATGGTAAGAATTGGGAGCCTACTTTTTGGCAGCAGGATCTAACTCAGGTTAATAAAATCTATCCGTTGCAAAATTGTTAAATCCTTAACAATCATCTTAAAATGCGGCACGATATTGTAACGTTTGTATACTAAATAAGATAACTTTGAGATGAACTATACTACCACCATGACATCAACATTTGAAACAGAAAAAAACAGGAAAGCCTTAGTTTATACTTCCATAATTTTAGGAGGCATACTTTTGATCATATTACTTGTTTCATGGAAACTACCTCAACATCCAACCGTACTTTTTAATGATCTTATTGAAATTAATTTAGGAAATGATGAAGAAGGTTATGGTGAAGTACAGCCATTAATTAAAGGAGAGAAATCTCCTTCATC
>JBBSJI010000185.1:0-3487 GCA_038257425.1 Chitinophagales bacterium | reverse complement strand
GGTACAAATCCAAAAAGACTGTTGATAGATTTTTTATGATGAGCAATTTCATGCCCCAATAACTGTATACTTCCCTGTTGAAATTGTAACAGGCCGGTCATACAATTCATGAGCGTAGTTTTGCCGGCACCATTGGGGCCAAATAAACCAAAACGCTCCCCTTCAAATACTTTTAGATTTAAATTAGTAAAACAGGAAACTGTTTGCCGGGGATAACTGAACCCAAGGTTATTTATAAGCACTGCTGCATTGCTCATGAGTTCCATTTAATTTTACCCAATGCCTGGAAAGCTTTTCTCTCTATCTCTGCAATTTCTATAAGATAATCTCCCATCACATCAAAATCAGCCTGGCTGCCAATACGGCCTTTATAAATACCTGCGGCCTGCACAGCAGCACTGCGCCATTTATCGCCAGCCTCAGTAAACATTTTAGAGATATCAATCAATTCATCTATTGGATGAAATGCATGAGATTCCTGCAGGAAGGCACCATATATATAACGAAAGCCTCCTCCACCGGTACCAATCTCTTCCTGCATACGAACCAACTGTGCTAAATACAAACCGGCAGTTTGCTGGCCCAGTTTATCTTTCCATTTTTTTATTCTTTTGCCGGTAAATGCAATGCCATTAACACCTGCTATAGGGCCGGGAATATGGAGCATATCCCGTACATTTCTTTTAATACCTGTTCTTATCGCCTTGCGGATCTGATCGTCAGTAACATTTACTGTATTTGCCGGGTAATATAGCTGGCCTTTAGGAGCAAGGGCTCCTTTTGCAAAGCGAACCCTTTCAAGTTCGTATTTGGTAAGCGTTGTTACATCTTCCATTACCGGGTCGCTGATGAGATAATTATCACCCTCACTCCCATACACAATTAAGTTATGGGCATTAAAATGAAAACGGTATTCTTTTGGAAAATAAGTAAGGTAGTAAACACCAACCTGGCAACCAACCGGCTGCCCGTTTTCTAAACATTCATCCAGGAATTTTGTAGCTTCTTCTTTACTGCTGAATTTTTTTCTTATTACCGGGATGTTCAATGATTTGCAGGTGCGCTTGAAAATCATTCCTGGCATGCTTCTAAATGCAATGGCCGGCCCCTTATTTATTTTAAGGAATGGAATATAAACAAAGAATAAACCGCTGCCTATACCAAAAGAAAGCGGTTCGGTAAGTTTATGTGCGCCAACACTTCTTAATAAATTTGTAGTAACACCGTTTTCGCAATGTGCCGCCTGTAAATGTTTAAATTCAGTCTTCATGCACGTTCATTGTTTTTAGCTCCTCCACACTTACATTAAATGCATCGGCGTATTGCTGTAGTTTTTTGTCAGTTAGTTTATTAAATACCGAAGGTTTTAAATGCTGCTTGATGGTCCATTTCCAAAAGCCGGTATAAGCAGCTACAATTCCGATATCCATCAACCTTAATTCAATAAAATATAAAATGGGGCTGGCTTCATTTCTTAAAACCTTCTGGCGGGCATCTTCAATTCGTTGCTGTATATCTTCCCAGGCCACATCCAGTGCTTTTGTTTTTACATCCCAACCGGTGCTTAATTCGGTTGAATAATTACCGGAGCCATCAACTGCATACACTATTTCCTTGGTTAATTTGTTTAATGCACCATCATCTTGTGGAATTTCTTCTTTTTTCATATTGTGAAATTAGATATTACTGGTTAGCTTCTAGCTAATAGCCAACAGCTAATAGCTAATGGTTGTTCCCTCTAGCAAACAGTAAGTAAACTGTACATATAAGAGAAACGGGCGCTTTCCGGAACAAGCAGGTATATTTTATCGCCAACTTTAAGTTTGCCACTGTGAAATAATTCATCAACCATTAAATACACAGAAGCCGCACCCACATTGCCCACCTGGCTTAAATTTACAAACCATTTATCGTACATGATACCGGTTTCATTTGCTATCAATTGCTGGTAGATCTTGTCTTTAAAAAATTCGCTGGACATGTGCGGTAAAAAATAATCAATCTCTTCTGATTTAACACCATGCTTGGCTAAGGATGCTTTAACGCCATATCCGCCATACAGTACAATATTTTTGCTTAATAATTTTACATCCTGTTTAATACTCATTATTGATTTCGCCATTAGTTCCTCAGGGCTATAATCCTTGTAACTTTTAAATGTACCATCTTTTAGTTTATCGCCTCCCTGATACATACAAGCTTCCAGTTCATTTGCGTAAGAGAAACCTTCTATCCATTCTACTTTGAGGCTTATGCCTGTTTCATTTTTTTTATTGGAGAGCAAAAAAGCAGCAGCGCCATCTGATAGCATCCACCTTAAAAATTCTTTTTCAAAACCAATATAAGGATCGTCAGCAAGTGCTTTTAATCTTTTGGCCTCATCTTCAAAATTTGATGAAAGCAACGAAACGGAAAAACGTTCAGAACCTGTAGCAACAGAATGTTGAACATCTCCAGCTTTGGTAGCAAGGTAGGCATACTTAAAAGCATGCATGCCGGCACAGCATACACCCGAGGGTGAAACTACTTCAACCGGATTTGTTTCAGGTAACCAGCCATGAACCATTGCCCCATGAGAAGGCATTAGTTGGTCAGGTGTAGAAGTGCCTGTACTTAATAATTCAATTGATTTAATAGCAGCAGGATCATCCTTAAACAGCGCATTTACTGCAAGCGCAGTCATCTCGGCATTGGTATGTGTTGATTTACCTTCTTTTGTAAGGGCATAAAACCTGCGTTTAATTCCATTATTGCGAAGCACAATGGCTTTTGACCTGGAAGGTGCATCATTAATATACCCCAGGTACTCTTCCATTTCATCGTTAGAGACCGGGTCGTTTGGAAAAAAGGAAGATGTATTTGTTATGTAAACCTCGTTTAATGACATTTGCTGTATGGATTAATTTACGCCTGAATAATGTTGTTTTTGTTTTTTAATACGTTCCCCTAAAAATGGCTTGAAAAAAATAGCATCAACCATTAATATAATTGGAGCCGCTATAAACAGTGCAATTAAAAGATAATATTTGAATGCAACAAGCCATGCTGTCTTTTTTTTCTTTTTTGCTATGATGTTAGCCCATATTCCAAATATTTTACTTGCTTTGGACTCTATGAACATTAAATTATATTTTACTTCAATTGCCTTCTGTTGTTTCAATTCATCCTGCAACCCACTCCAGTTTCCGGCATTGAGGAATTTTTGGACCGTTGTGCCATAATTTTTTGTGTTTTCAATATCTGCATCAGCTACACCGGGTTTTGGGAAAAGGTTCAGCAAGCGTTCTTTCTTTCCTTTAAACATCCAGTAAAATATAGTAATGAAGCTGATAAAATTATGATGCTTATCAACCAATGCAATACTCCCCACTAAATTTGCGCCAGAATTTTTCAGAATTTTTTTAATACGTTCCATAGCGGTGATCCACATATTTCTTGCACCGGTTATAGTTACAACTGGCGCATCTTTTAAAACAGCTTGTACAGC
>JBBSJI010000184.1:0-3542 GCA_038257425.1 Chitinophagales bacterium | reverse complement strand
GATAGCATTATGATTGGCGATAACCTGGATGCTGATATACAGGGAGCCATGAATGCAGGAATGGATACCATCTTTGTAAATCATATTAATGCAGCGTGTGCTATAAAACCAACATATATCATCACACACTTACAGCAGCTTGAAGAGATCTTTTGATAAAGGGCATAAAAAAACCTTTCCGGCAAGGGAAAGGTTTACATAAAAATACGTTACTGAATTTACAGGCTAACTGTAGTTGCTTTTGCTTTGTCTTTGCAGCAGGCTTTGGTTGCAGTTGCATCTTTCGATGATTTTGAACAACTTGCTTTACCTTCTGACTTAGTGCAGCAGGTTTTTCCTTTAGCACATTTTTTCTTCTTGCCTTTGTCGGCTAATGCAACTCCGGTAACAAACATAAATGCTGTAGCTAATAAAATTACTTTTTTCATGATTTATACATTTTTGATTTGTAAACGTGAAAGTAGGCAAGAAATTGCATAATGCCAAACTCCGGCCCTATTAAAATTACAGGGTTGCTATTATGGTAACACCCCCTTTTACAGTCTGGTTCAGCTCTACATTTACCCTGGTTCCGATGGGCAAAAGCAGGTCTACCCTGCTGCCAAACTTAATAAAACCCATCTCTTGCCCCTGTTTTACCTTTTGGCCTACCTGTAAATAGTTCACAATGCGCTTGGCCAGGGCGCCGGCTATCTGCTTTACCAATACCTCCAGGTTACCACTTCTAAGCACAACAGAATGCCGCTCATTATCAGTAGATGATTTGGGATGCCAGGCAACCAGGAATTTACCCTTGTGATACTGGTTGTAAACCACATCCCCGTCAATAGGATTGCGATTAACATGAACATTGGCGGGGCTCATGAATATAGAAACCTGCAGGCGCTTGTCCTTGAAATATTCTACATCAACTGTTTCCTCAATTACCACGACCTTACCATCCGCAGGAGCAACGATCACCCCATCACTGATGGTCAATTTGCGGTTTGGTATACGGAAAAAAGATACGAGGAATAATAACAACCCCAGGGTAAGCACAAAAATGATATTGCAAAGCCACAGCATGGAGGCGCTTAAAAAATAATAAACTGAAAGATTGATGGCACCAAAGATCAAGGCTGCTATGGCAATACTTTTATATCCTTCCCTGTGTATGGTCATTATGTAAAATTGAGCTGCAAAGATAAAGGGTTTTGAGTTTGTGGTTTGTGGTTTGTGGTTTGTAAACAGACTTAATAATTTGTTATACCAAATTTATGCCACTGTCTGTTGGCAAAATCAAGTAGTGGTTTTGCAGCTTTGCCGAAAGAAGCGTCAATCTTTTTATCACCGCCTGCTTTAGTGCCTTGATGTTGAATAATGGTGGTACCGCGGATTGCGTATTTATTTGTACCCTCGTACATGATCAGTTTCTTATCGTCAGGACTTACATCGCCTTTGCAACTAATTTTGTATAAAAAGGTTACTTCTCCCAAATTATTACTGTCATTGTCGGTAATCGTAAAAGAATTAGGCAGAAATTCGCAGGTGGCATCTACCTGACAGGCTTCAATCCTGTCTTTTACTTCCCATTTCTTCTTCCACCCTGTTGCATTTTTAATAAAACAATATGCATAAATAGCCCCTGACTGCTGACCACTCTGGTTAATCTGTACGGGAATCGTTGTAAACAAAACTCTGTGTTCTCCTTCTGCATCCTGCCAACAAAGCCCATTCACCACTGTTCCTTTTATACTGTCTTTGAAAGTCTGCTCGTTTTTATCAACTATCAACACGTTAAAAGCAGGTGAAGCTATTGCAAGTTTATCTGACTGTTTTACTGTCGAAGAGCTACCTTTTTTTTCTACGCTGTTGGTTTTTTTGGGATTGTTGTTACATGCTAAAAATATCAGAGCAAAAAAAGGAAACAGGCAATTTTTCATACATGAAATATTATTTACTAAACAATCAGTTCTATGTAGAGCCACACGGCTGGTACAGCAACCAACAAAGAATCGAACCTGTCTAAAAAACCACCATGGCCCGGCATAAAATTGCCGCTGTCTTTTACATTGGCCATGCGTTTTATTTTGCTTTCAAGCAGATCGCCAAGTGTGCCCAAAGTTGACGCAATCAAAGCACTGATAAAATAATGGATGTTATTGGTAAAATATCCTCTACCAAAATAGGTGCCGGCAAAACCCATAATTACTGCACAAAGAATTATCCCGCCAATTGTTCCTTCCCAGGTTTTCTTTGGTGATATTTTGCTTAATGGAGTTTTGCCTATAAAGGATCCAACTAAATAGGCCATTGTATCATTTACCCACATGCAAAATATAATGAAGCATGGCATCACAAGAAATTTCCAGTAATCAATATCTATGTTTGCAGTCACTGATAAATATTCCATCCTGAAACCAATAAGCATCAGCACAGGTAAGGTAATATAAAGTAGCCCAAGTAAACTATAAGCCAAATATTTCTCCGCATATATCTTCTTCATCAGCTTCACAAATTCAAACCAGCAACCAAAATGTATTACTGTAAATAAGATCAGGAAGCTCCAGAAATTCCAAAGTAGCCCAACCAACATTACCAGCACAAAAAGCAGTGCAGTTAAGGCTCTTGTTTTAAAGGTTTGAATGTTTAATGCCAATACTAGTGGTTTTTGTTTTCAGGAAAGTTGTGCAGAATGCCTGCATGCTCCAGCAGATCCTGCTCTTCAAAAGCTATTTTTTTGCGGTTGTTTTTTGATATTTTTTCAAAGAGTAAAAATATACCGATGGAGAGTGCAAGGGCTATCAATCCGCCCCACCATGGCACTTTAGGATCGAGTTTATCTAACTCTATTTTTTGCTGGTGCCTGGATATCCAGAATAATTGGATGACTGCAACCGTATTATTTAAAAAATGAGCAATAATATTTACCCATAGGTTCTTACTGCGCTGGTACATCAATCCTAAAACAAAACCAAGTACGGCCCTACTTAAAAAAAGGAACACCGACATATGAATCATACTAAACAATAAAGATGTAACCAGTACTGCCATCAAAGGCATTTTCCACCAGCGCTCCAGTAAATTCTGCACTGCACCACGGAAAAAAAGTTCTTCGAACAATGCAGGAAAAAAAGCCATGATAACAATGGCCATTAAAAATTCGCCCCAGCTTGTTAAATTGCTTAATGCCATTACCTGGGCAGTATATTCAGCTTCCATACGCATGCCTAATGCATTCAGTTCAGGCATATTCTTAAGTATATCTTTGCTTAGATCAGCCAACGGATTGGCAATAATATTGGCCAGAAAAATAAGAAAGAAACCAAGGACCACCTGGCCTGCATTAATGTGCTTATTAAACCCAAGCCAGAATGGATTTTTGCCATGGCAAACAATGAGGAACAATACAGCCGGCATAAATAAAAGAAAAAAAGTACCTGTTACCTGCGATATTCTTGCATATGCTACATTCTCAGGCAGCATCAGGGCTTTAAGCATAGCATCTGCCATTTGATCGGGAGACAAACCTGAGGGTATCAATTGCATACCGATGACCAGTT
>JBBSJI010000183.1:0-3553 GCA_038257425.1 Chitinophagales bacterium | reverse complement strand
GTAGGTCAACTTTCTCAAGAGTATAATTTTTTTTGAAACTTAAATATTCTGTCTTGTCTCTAAAGCCGAAATTGAAAATTGAGTTTTTGTTTTCAGTTTCACAGTCTGCAAGAAAAAAGTGAATGGTAGAAATATAATCATAACCTAAGTCAATTGCTATTTCTCTTGATTTTGAAACTAATTCTTTGAGTTCTGTAAAAAATGTTTTATCCAAGAAAATCGTCTTTCGTTATGAATAATTTGGGTAACGAGATGTCTGTCAAAAATAGCAGGCAACGGCAGTTTGTGAAAAAACCTCAGCTGCACTATAAATATACACACAATGTGAATAGGTATAAACAGCGTATAGTTTTTGCATGTAATTGTTATGCAATTTATACAAGGAAGTTCTCGCCATCAAACTTATTTTGCCACCCTTGACGATCAGGTGTGTTCAGATAATCCCGTAAGGCTCATCGATGCTTTTATTGATAAGCTGGAATTAGAAAAATTGGGATTTACCAAAACGGTGCATAAAAGTGAAGGCCGTCCGCCGTATGCACCTGCTGTACTTTTAAAATTATATCTGTATGGCTATTTAAATAAGATACGCAGCAGCCGTAAATTAGAAAGGGAGTGCAGCCGCAATACCGAACTGCAATGGCTTGTTCAACATCTGCAACCTAACTATCATACCATTGCCGATTTTCGTAAAGCCCATGCACAGCCGTTGCAAAGCATGTTCAGGCTGTATGTACAATTTCTAAGCGATGCCGGGTTGCTTGGCAAAAGCACCATAGCCGTAGATGGCAGTAAGTTTAAAGCGGTAAACAGTAAAAAAAATAATTACAATCAAAAAAAGATATACAAGCACCAGCAGTTTATACAAGACAAAACGGATAAATATTTACAGGAGCTTGATGAGTTGGATGAACAGGAAAACAGTACAGCAGATGAATTACAAATAAAAAAAGAAAAGATAGCGCAGGGCCTTGCCAAACTAAAAGAGCGCACCATAAAATACGATACCCTTCAACAGCAATTAAACAATACCACCGACAAACAAATAAGCACTACCGACCCCGACAGCCGCAGCATCATCATTGTAAAAAATATTGTGGAGGTAGCATACAATGTACAAAATGCAGTAGATGATAAACACCACCTGATAGTACATACCCAGGCCACCAATACCAATGATGGCAAGGCTTTGCACAAAGCAGCGCTGCAGGCAAAACAAAATTTACAATTACAAAAAGAAGATAGTATAATGTTGCTTGCCGACAAAGGCTACCACACCGGAGCCGAGTTGCAACAGTGCCAGCAGGAAAACATAATAACCCATGTAGCGTACAAAGAACAACCCGGCGTAAAACATATAGCGCATGAATTTTTATCAGAAAGTTTTGATTACAACAAAGCAACAGATAGTTACAGGTGCCCTGCCGGAGCGGTATTAACCTCACTAGGCACCTGGCATAATAAAAAAGGCGAAGCCAACGAAACCAGTTACCGGTTTAAAACCTACAGAACAGATGCCTGTAAAACCTGCCCTTTAAAAAACCAATGCACCAAGCTTCCCAAACGCATCATACACCGCAGCGAGTACCAGGATGCGGTGGACATAAACGATAACAACATAAAAACCAATCCACATTATTACAAACGGCGGCAGGCTATAGTAGAGCATCCCTTTGGTACTTTAAAACGACACTGGGGTTACACCCACACCTTATTAAAAGGATTACAAAAAGTAAATGGGGAGATGAACCTGATTATGTTTTGTTACAACTTTATGCGTACCAAAAATATACTGGGCTTTGATAAAATGCTGGAAGCGATCAACAACTGGCAGCCAGACTACAATAAAGTAGTCTGTGCCTTAAAAAAGGCCCTTATACAAATGATTTACATCAAAAATGTGCCATCCATTTTTTTATCAGCAAACAGATTTTTGTTTTTTAAGGCTGTTTGAATAAGCCGCAATACCATCTACATAAAATTGTACGGCTTGTTTTGTAAGAGAAAGAAAGTTTTTTCACAGTCTGACGATTGGGTATTGCTGCAGGCAGGGAATTCGTTGCTGTGTCCGACCCCAACCGTTGCTGAATAAAGATATAAAAGTAAAAGATAACAAACAAAAGTTCAGCGATGCTTGTCCTGCTGGAACTGAAGCTGACAGCGAACTGACCCGTCCTGAAAAAAGTTGACATTGTTAATTAATAATCCTGCTATTGGTTGACAAATATAGTTCATCCTAAACAGGGTTGACAATCGGAGTGTATGTTGAGCGTTGGCAAAAAAAATCGTAACCATTAAAAGTTAAAGATTTTTTTTGTGCAGTTGGTTTTTATGGTGCTGGCATTTGTCTCTCTTTTTTTTGTTTGTAATAGTTTTTCCATCGTTTTATTTGTGGCCCGGATAGTGAATGAACATGGTGCGGTATCTGGTAATTAATGCTGCTATGAACTCTTCTGTAGTTGTAGATGGTAATACATCTTGTTATATGGAGCATGGCTTCTTTCACATCCAAGTATGTTTCAGCAATGAGTTCTGTTTTCAAGATACCGTTTACTCTTTCTGCCAAAGCATTTTCATACGGGTCTCCATTTTGTGTCATGCTGATAAGTGCATGATGTTGTTTGAGGAGCTTCACATATTCATTACTGCAATATTGCATACCTCTGTCGCTGTGATGAATAACAATAGCATCGGGAGGTTTTTGATCAACAGCTTTTTGTAAAGCAATAACAGCACTATCGACCCGCATGTTATCGCTTACATGAAAACCAACAATCTTTCTGCTATAGGCATCGGTGATTAAGTACAGGTAAGCAAATCGGTCTTTTACAGGAATGTAAGTAATGTCGGCTACCCAAAGTTCATGAGCATGGAGTGGTGTGAAATCCTTTACCAGATTGGGATAGCGGTAAAAGAAGTGTTTGGAGTTGGTGGTATTCACTCTTCTTTTTCTATTACGAACCAGCAACTTATTTTTGGCTAATAAACTAAAAAAAGCATCTCTTCCAATACTGATCTTTTGTTCCAGAAAAAAAGGTTGTAACATGATTAAAAGTTTACGGCCACCACACCTGGGTTGCTGGCTTCGAATGTGCAACACCTGTTCTATGATAAGTTTTGTTTGGCCAATTGTGTTAAACTGACGTTGCTGATGTTTGTAAAAAGCTTGTCTGGAATGTCCAAACAATCGGCAAAGCGATAGCAGACAAAAAGCATCGCTGCCTTGTTTTATTTCTCGGACTGTTTGGTGCCAGGCTTTTTTCTGATGTCAATTTGGAGTTCTCTTTCTGCTACAGTAATCATTGTATCAAAGGCTAATGACCGTAGCTTTTCCCATTCAAGTTGCTTCTCCAGCAGCTCAATTTTTTTTTCCAGCTCAGACTGATGTTGGGGTAGAGCTTGTTTAGATTTTTTTCCCAATGTTTTTTGTTGAAGGTCGTAAGTAATTTGCTTATGTGATCTTGGAATGTCGTGAATGCCTTGATGAACCAGCACCCATTTATTGATAGTGCTGCGACTTAGGTTGTACTTTTTGGCTAATACCCGGTAAGGT
>JBBSJI010000182.1:0-3559 GCA_038257425.1 Chitinophagales bacterium | reverse complement strand
TCCGGGTTTACCAGCTTGGTACTTTGCCTTTTGCCATTTACGGTTACATGCAGTATGCTTATCTGTTCTTTTTTATATTCAAAAAGGATATTGTCCGTGATCTCGAGCTTTTTCACAGTTGCAATATCTGCAACCTGGTAATAACTGGTTATTCCTTCTTCATCCTGTTCATACCCAATAAATTCCAGCACAACTTTTTTACCGTCAACTTTTATCTGCAGGTGCTTTTGTACATAGCCTGATACAAGCTTATTCATTGCAGTTTTATCTTTTGGATTCAGCAGGTCAACATGTGCTTTATAAGTTTGTCTCAATGTCTTTTCAAAATCATCGGTAAATATCTTGCAGCTTATCTCAAGTGTTTTGTCTTTACTATTATGCTCAATTTCGGTAACACTAACAAATATGGGGTGATGTGAACCTCCACCTGTATTAAAAAACAGTGTACTAACAATTAACCATTTAAATAAAATACTTACCATTTAGCAAAGAGATTAATAAAAACCCGTTTCTTTAAAGATATTTGAGAGGTAAAACTAATGTAAACAAATAAGTTTAACCGGTTTCATGCAGAATTTGGGTTTTTATTTTCATTTGGGATGGGATCATATTATTGCATGGAATGCGCTTGATCATTTGCTTTTTGTATTGGTATTAAGTGCCATGTACCTAGTGAGCGACTGGAAAAAGGTATTGATCTTAATTACTGCATTTACCATTGGGCATGCACTCACCTTAATATTAAGTATTTTAGATGTTTTTAGGATTGATGAAAAGTTGACCGAATTTTTGATACCATGTACAATAATTATTACAGCTCTTTTTAATTTGTTGGAAAAGGATATTAAGCCCCGATCATTACAGCGTAATTATTTCCTGGCATTTTTCTTTGGTTTGATTCATGGAATGGGATTTGCTAATTTTATACGGTTCTTCATGGCAAAGGATGACAGCATTGGCCGGAGCTTACTGGGCTTTAACCTGGGACTGGAAGCAGGACAGGTTGTGGTGGTTGCAGGAATTTTAATACTAGGATATATTGTGGTGAACCGGGCAGGGCTGAAACAAAAATGGTGGATGAGGATATTATCCGCAGCAGCATTATTAATAGCTTTAAAAATGGCATGGGAACGTTTCCCTTCATAATAATAATTTAAAAACAATCATTCAACAAGTATACAATGAAACAACTAACAGTTTTTTTTGCTTTTTTGCTTTTAATAGGCACTAGTGCCATTAGCCAGGATATCAAAAATAATCCCGGCAGTAACCATGGTAACCGATTTGAGCAGCTGGGAACCATTCTGCCAACACCCAATGAATATCGTACGGCCAGCGGAGCCCCTGGCCCAAAATACTGGCAACAGCGCTGCGATTATGATATTACCTGCGAACTGGATGAACCCAACCGCAGGTTAATAGGTAAGGAAACACTTACCTATTACAATAACTCGCCTGATGTACTTATTTATTTGTGGTTACAACTTGATGAGAACGAACACAGCAATACCAATAATTCAGGTTATCAAACCAGCAATACCATGCCCCGGAGCATTACCGAGCAAGACATAGTAAGATTTGGGGGTAAAATAGATAAGGACCGTGAATATGGTATAAATCTTACCAGGGTTGCAGATGCTGCCGGTAAGCCATTGAAATATACGGTTAACAAAACCATGATGCGTATTGAATTGCCGCAGCCATTAAAGCCTGGCCAGCAATTCATCTTTAAAGTTGACTGGAATTATAATATTATTGAAAGAACCAGGTATGGTGGTCGTGGTGGTTATGAATTTTTCCCGGAAGATGGAAATGATCTATACACCATGGCACAGTGGTACCCACGCCTTTGTGTGTACAGCGACAACCAGGGATGGCAGAATCACCAGTTTGTAGGTAGTGGTGAGTTTACTTTAACATTCGGAAATTTTAAAGTAGCTATGACAGTTCCCGCAGATCATGTGGTATTGTCAACAGGAACAGGACAAAATTTTCAGCAGGTTTTAAGCCCAACGCAGTTTGCAAGATGGCAAAAAGCACAAACAGCTACTGATGTAATGGAAATAGTTACCCTTGATGAGGCTGTTGCTGCAGAAAAACAAAAATCAAAAGCAAAAAAAACCTGGATATTTAAAGCCGATATGGTTCGTGATTTTGCCTGGGGCTCTTCACGCAAATTTGTTTGGGATGCAATGCCAACAATGGTTGAAGGCAAAAAAGTAATGTGCATGAGTGCTTATGGAAAAGAAGCTTATTCTTTATACCGTAAGTATAGTACAAAAGCAGTAGCGCATACCATTAAAACTTATTCAAAGTTCACTATTCCCTATCCATACCCCGTAGCTCAAAGTCTTGAAGCAGCAAATGGAATGGAATACCCGATGATCTGTTTCAACTTTGGCCGTACTGAGAAAGATGCCAGTGGTAATTACAGTGCAAATAGTACATATAGCGAAGGAACAAAGAACGGTATGCTGGGTGTGGTGATACATGAGGTAGGTCATAACTTCTTCCCGATGATCATCAACAGCGATGAGAGACAATGGACATGGATGGATGAAGGTCTGAATTCATTTTGTGAATATTTAGCGGAAGAATTATGGGATAATAAGTACCCCGTAGGAAAAGGGCCTGCCTATAAGATCGTGGATTATATGAGACTGCCAAAGGATATGCTGGAGCCCATCATGACAAATAGTGAAAACATCATCCAGTTTGGTCCAAATGCTTACAGTAAGCCTGCAACAGGTTTAAATATACTTCGGGAAACTATTATGGGCAGGGAGAATTTTGATTACGCTTTCCGGGAGTATGCAAGGCGCTGGGCATTCAAGCATCCAACACCTGCAGATCTTTTCCGTACAATGGAAGATGCCAGTGCCGAGGACCTGGATTGGTTCTGGAGAGGCTGGTTCTATGGTACGGAACCATGCGATATTTCGCTGGATACCGTTAAGTGGGCAGTACTCAATACTGAAGCGCCTGCTCCAACAAACAGTAGTGTACGTAAGATACCGGTGGCAAAACCGCAATTAAACAACTTTGATGATATTTCCAAGATCAGGAACCGAAATGATAAGAATATTGTTTTTGCTACCGACGCTGATCCATCATTGAGGGACTTTTACTGGAGATATGACAGGGGGCTTGCAAAAGTGGATACTACGCCATACGAGATAAATATACCTGCCTCTACAGTAGCTGATAATTTTACAGAAGCGGAGCGATTTAGCTTAGGCGGAGATAAAAACATGTATGAGCTTACATTCAGTAACAAAGGAGGGTTAGTAATGCCTATCATCATTGAGTGGACATTTAAAGATGGAACAAAAGAAATAGACCGCATTCCTGTATATGTATGGCGTAAGAATGAGAACAGAGTTATTAAAACCTTTATGAAGAATAAAGAAGTTGTTTCAATACAGTTAGATCCAATGAGGGAAACTGCCGATATTAATACAGATAACAATACCTGGCCTTCGGTAGCCAAGCCAAGTAAGTTTCAATTATTTAAAGCTGCCGGCCGTGGCGCAAGAGGTGCTGCAGGTAATGGCAATCC
>JBBSJI010000181.1:0-3565 GCA_038257425.1 Chitinophagales bacterium | reverse complement strand
GCATCCAATTTCGGACACATGCCAAACACCACATAACTTGCATTGGCAGACATAACCGGCTGCGTTGTTAAACAACCTTCGTTGCCAGTGGTAACCGCTTTTGTTTCGCCGGTTGTGCTGTTGTGCATAATAAAGTTGTAAGCAGGCGCACCAAGGTTGGTAGCCATCGAATTAAATGCAGTCCATTTACCATCGTAACTGATAGCAATTTTTTGTCCCTGTCCAATGGGGCTGTCCCCATTACCTTCTATTCCTTTTGAGTTTATACTTGCACGTACTACTGTGCCGGTTTCAGTATTTACAATAAATACATCCTGTGCATTATTTTTATCATCGGGTACCATGTTGCTGGCAGTGGTTGCAAATGTTACAAAACGACCATCGCCGGAAATTGACGGGCGTACATTAAGGGTTGCACTTTCATTTCCCTGGTTACGTTCATCACCATTATAAGTAAGGCTAATGCGTTTGAGTGGTTGGCTTTTACTATATAAAAAAATATCCCATAGGTTGTTTTTATCTCCGGGCACTAAGTTTGGTGAGGCTGAGTGAAAGGCAATTTTTGTACTGTCTCCTGCGAGTACAGAAATGGAAGGCATTGATCCGCCTGCCGGTTTTTTTGTTTTGTAATCTACGCTTAAAAGTTTTTGTTCGCCGGTAGGCAGGTTGCGCCAAAATACATTCACCATTGATGATGCTTCCATGCCAGGTACAAGGTTGGTAGCTGAAGAAGTAAATGCAATTTCGCCTGTGGTGAGGGAAGGCTCAAAACTTTCCCCATTTGCTTCAATGCCGTCAGGGCCTAAACTTACACGCTGCACTATGCCGGTTATTTCATTCCAAATAAAAATATCCCTCACTCCATTTTTATCACCTTCAACCAGGTTTTTTGCATGCGATTCAAAAGCTACGGTATGCCCGTCAACCGACATGGATGGAGCATTGCTATCTCCATCTCCTTCTTCTCCATTGGTGGCCATGCTTACTAATTTTGTAATGCCTGTATTGCGGTCACGCCAAAATATTTGCCTGTATTTTCCTGAAGCTCCATTAAATTTTACACTGTTACTTACAAAAGCAACATAACGGCCTTCTTCATTATTTGCACCAGCAACAACCGGCGAAGCGCTTTCATAGAACGTACTAAAAGTTGCATCCTTAGTACTGCGGCTCACCAAATCAAATTTATAATCACACTCCACCTTAACAGCATTTGCGGTTATTGGTTCTACTCCCTGCCCGTTGGTAATTTTACTTGCCATTCCTGATGCTACCGACTTAATTGAGACATTGTATTTAGCAGCTTTAGCAAGTGGCTTTGGAAATTTAAATATATTTTGACTGTAACCACCCGTATCTTTTTTTGCAATCAACGAAAGGTTGTCTGCGTTGTTATTTTGTAATACTATGGTTGAGCCCGGCGGCGCAATAAACATCCCATGTACAAAAGAAGTATTTTGGGCTTGCAAATGTGCAGTAGTAAAACAAACGAGTAACAAGGAAAATATATTTTTCATATCAATTTTATAGTTTCATAAATTATTGCTCAATATTTTATAAGGTTAGTCAGTTTATTATTGTCTGCATTCATTAGATAATATATGACGTTAATGTTAGTATTTATTTTAAAGCACCGGCAATAATATTAGCAACATTAGCCACCTGGCTAACGATGCGTTTTAGTATTGGAGTGGTAGCAATGGATCTAAAGAGATCGCTTCTTAAATAAAAAGTACCATCATCTGCAAGCCCTATTTTAATAAGATCAAACTCATCATTGCGCTGCAGCAGGTATTTATATTGCGCTTCAGTTAGTTTTCCGGGTATGGCTTCGCTCAGGTTTGTATAAATAATATACAGGTCACTTACTTTTTGTACCAGCACCAGGAAAGACGAAATATTTTCTCCTTCATAAGGTATTACTGCCAGGCTATCATTAGCCATTTTATAGGGCAAATCGGAGCCGGTTAATAACTTTTTTAATTGGGGCGCAACCGGCTTTGCCATTGGCTTTTGGGCGGACTGAGCAAAACTAATAGTTGCTAAAAACATGAAACAGAAAGTATACAATAATTTATTTTTCATTTTTATTTTAGTAAATGAAGGTTTTTTTGAAAATGTTTCCATTGTGTCTTTAAAAAATTTTTATTGCTGAAAGCATATACTGGGCAGGATGCTATTTTTTCTATTCTGAATGAGTATAACATTACTACAGCCTTTTTTTTATTTTGATAAAGAGTTTCCCAGCTTTACCACTTGCTCATTTCACTATGGCATTAGATCTTTCATTATATCAGTTTTGGCAGGCTTGCTTTTGTAAATTGTAATTACACAAAAGCTGGCATCATTATTCTTCATGCTCCACAGTACCCTGGGGGGTGGTTCACTTTTTGTAAAAAACTCAGGAGGCTCATAAGTGAAGACATTAAAACTGTTTGTTTGTCAGCAATAATAAAAACTGGTACATGTTTTAAAATGTAATGGGCATTTGCTCCTTGTTATTCTGTTCATTTAGTTCCCTCACAATGTTGTTATAATCTACATACAGTATATACACAGGATTATTACTCTTGTCAATTTTTGAAGTACACTTGTAAGAACCTCTATGAGTGGCCCCGGGGTTAAGAATTAATCCTGGAAAGGAATTTATAAGAGCACCACAGGCCGTGCTTGTAGTTGGGAATGGCATCTGATAACTAATAAAGCCCTGCACACCAATTGAATCTGCTGACACACTTATATTTCCTTCATTCTTTAAAAGATAAGCTATTTCATAGGTGTGTTTAAGCTCACCATTCACCTCCTGGCTGTTTAGGTAATTAATTTTAAATGAAACAATTTTAATATCAGGTAGCAGCGCATTCATATCTGTTATTTGTACAGGTGGAGTGGGTGGTTGGGGCGTGTAGGTATTGGGTGGCGCTGTTTTAAGTGTCTGCACTTTCGTTGTGTCACTTTTTTTTATGACTTTATACCTTGTACCGGAAATTTGGGCCTGTAGTATATAAGAAAGGCAAAGCATGCAATTAAGAAGAATGATTATTTTTTTCATGATAAATTTTTTTTGTGGTAAAGTTGTTATGCAAAAATGATATTTTACTTAGTAGCGGCTTATCCCTTAAAAACAGGATATTTGAATAAATCAGAAAAATCATGTAAAAAGGGGAGAGACGGACACAAGCAGATGTTTTTTTTTGCAGAGGGATAAAATGATTTTAACTTATGATATGAAAAAACTGTTATTGTGTGTAACACTCGGTGCTTGTTTGGTTTCAAATGCTCAGGTAGTCCTTAACCGGGACAGCCTGCTACAAAGTCTGCCTTCAGTAAAAGAAGATTCTTCAGGAGTAGAATTTTATATCATTCTGGGTCAGCAATATGAAGCCAGTAAGCCTGAACTTGCCAAATTCTATTACAAGAAAGCAGGCACCATCAGCGAAAAAATAAATTACAAGCAAGGTGTAGTGCGCTACATTTTTAACTACACGTTTGTTTTGAACCTGCAGGGGAAATATGATTCGGGCAGAATACTTAATCAGCAATCTGTTGCTATAGCCAGGACACT
>JBBSJI010000180.1:0-3615 GCA_038257425.1 Chitinophagales bacterium | reverse complement strand
CCTGCAGGTGCTTCCTAAAAATATCAGCAGCGATTCGCTGGACAGGATAATGGATGGCTTCAATGTAATGCTGGGCGTGGATTGTAAGTATTGCCATGTAAGGGATAAAAAAGCCGATACATTGATGTTTGACAAAGATGATAAAGCTGAAAAGGAAATTGCCCGTCACATGATGCGGATGACGATGGATATCAACAAAAAATATTTCCAGTTCAATGAAATGGTAAAAGCGGAGCAGGTACAAGCGGTAACCTGTTATACCTGCCATAAAGGAGAACCGATGCCGGAAAAAGAAAAGAAAAAGGTCACTAAGGACCCATTTAATTTTAAGCAGAACTAAAAGATTGTGTAGCTAAGAGGTGAAAAGAGGAAAGGAAAAAATTGTTCAGTTTTCCAGGTTGTCCTCTTTGCAAAAAATAAAAAAGCAGGAACAATAATTCCTGCTTTCTCTTTTCATCTTTTTCTCTTTTTCTCCTTTTTCCTCTTAGCCTAGTTCTTCTTAAGCTTGTTCTTAAATACTTTCTCAAATTTTTCAACCTTGGGTCTTATCACAAACTGGCAATAGCCCTGTGAGGTATTGTTCTTATAATAATTCTGGTGGTAAGCTTCTGCCGGATAAAAAACAGTAAATGGTTCTAATGTTGTTACAATAGGATTATTAAATGCGCCGCTCTTGTTTAGGTCAGCCTTGTATTTAGCGGTCTTATTTTTTTGTTCTTCATTATGATAAAACACCACGCTGCGATATTGTGTACCCACATCAGCACCCTGGCGGTTCAATGTTGTAGGATCATGTGTTTGCCAGAAAATTTCAAGCAATTCATCGAAAGTTATTTTTGCCGGGTCGTAAATAATATTCAGGCATTCGGCATGGCCGGTAGTTTTGCTGGTTACTTCTTCATAGGTTGGGTTTACCACGGTACCGCCACTGTAGCCACTGGTAACTTTTTCAACACCTTCCAGTTGTTGAAAGATGGCTTCGGTGCACCAGAAACAACCGGTGCCAAAAGTTGCAGTATCTAATTTTACATTGGATGTGGTCATAGCTTTAGTATCTTTTTTTGACTTTGAATTGTTGTTTTTTTGTGCACAGGAACTTAATCCTACAAAACTTACAACAGAAATAAACAGGATTTTTAACATGATCTTTTTTTTATTACTTACGCAAAGGTAATTGGCATAGATTGGATAACAATTTATAGCAACAAAAGTTTAACAGTCGCAATTGGAGGTCAAAATATAGAATAAGCAATTACCTTTGCTTCTTATAAATTAAAATCCTCCGGTGGGGAAATGAGGCCATGAAGTTTTTTCCGGAATCAGCATTGGTGCAATTGGAATATGAAAAGGTAAAAACCTTACTGGCACTGCATTGCCGTACCGAGTATGCAAAATCAAAAGGGGAACAACTGAGACTGCATACCAAAAAAGAGTTTATACTCACTGAGCTGCAGCAAACAAATGAATTTAAGCTGTTGCAACAAAGCGGACAGCATTTCCCTAATGATTTTACACATAACCTAAGTAAAGAACTCAAGCTGGTGGCTATACCGGGAGCTGTTTTAAATGGCGAGCAATTCTTACTCATCAGGCGGCTGGCTGAGAATACCAGCAATGTTTTTCGATGGTTTGATACCGAACGCAGGACAGCTTATGTGGCACTTACAAAGATCATCAAAGATTCCTATTACGAAAAAGTTATTATAGAACTGATTGATGAGACCCTTGATGAAAGCGGGCAGGTAAAGGATAGTGCCAGCGAAGAGCTGGCTGCAATCAGGATGAATTTATACCGCAAGCGTAATGAGCTGCGTAAAGTTTTTGACAGGCTGGCAAGTAAATTAAACAAGCAGGGTTACCTGGCAGATATAGAAGAAAGTTTTTTGAACGGCAGGAGGGTACTGGCTGTTTTTGCAGAGCAGAAACGTATGATAAAAGGAATACTGCATGGCGAAAGCGAAAGTCGCAGAACTACATTTATTGAGCCCGAAGAAACAACCGCATTGAACAACGATGTTTTTTCACTGGAGAATGACGAACGTAAAGAAGTATATAAAATACTGCGAAAGCTTACCCAGAACTTAAGCATGTATGGCGGCCTGTTAAAAAATTATCTTGATATTGCCGGCGAATTTGATTTTATAAGAGCTAAAGCAAAATTTGCTGCTGAATACAATGGCAATTTTCCGGTTGTAATGGATAAGGCGCATGTAAAACTTATAAAGGCATACCATCCTTTGTTATACCTCTACAATAAGAGCAATAATAAAACTACCATTCCTGTTGATCTTACCTTGAATGAAAAGCAGCGGATACTGGTTATAAGCGGGCCTAATGCCGGCGGTAAAACGGTTACTTTAAAAACAGTTGGGCTGTTGCAATTGATGTTACAGAGTGGTTTGCTGGTGCCGGTTCACCCCGACAGTGAGATGGGTATTTTTAAACAAATCATGATCCATATTGGCGATACGCAGAGTCTCGAATTTGAGCTGAGTACCTATTCATCGCATTTAAAGAACATGAAGCATTTTATGGAAAATGCAAACGGCAAGACCTTATTCTTTATTGATGAGCTCGGCAGCGGCAGTGATCCAAACCTCGGAGGTGCTTTTGCAGAAGTGATCATGGAAGAACTGGCCATTAAACACAGTTTTGGTATTGTTACCACCCATTACCTTAATTTAAAAGTAATGGCCAATAAAGTATCAGGTATTATAAACGGCGCTATGCAGTTTGACGAAAAGAACCTGTTGCCCATGTATAAACTGCTTGTGGGCAAACCGGGAAGCTCTTATACTTTTTCCATTGCTGAAAGGATCGGCCTGGAGAAAAGACTGATAGACAAAGCAAGAAAACTGGTGGATGATGATCATTTTAGCCTGGATAAACTGCTTAACCGCACCGAGCAGGACCTGCAGCATATTGATAAAGAAAAAATACAATTGAAAATCCTGCTTAAAGAAAATGAAGCCCTGAAAAAAGAAATGGAGCAAGTATTGGATAAAGAAAAACACCTGCAGGAAGTAGAAAGACTGCAGTTGCAAAACAGGATAGCCGCAGATAAGATCATTTATTTAAAAGATATGGAACGGCGGCTAAAGGCAATGGTAATTGAATGGCGCAAGACCGAGGATAAGGATAAAGTGGTTAAAATGATACATGCACTGTTGTTCCAACAAAAAGAAAAGATAACCATGGAGAAGCAACAAAAGAAGTTGAATGAAAAGTTTGAAGAAGTAGGAGGTGAGATTAAAATTGGTTATAAAGTGAGGATGAAACAGAACCGGCAGGTGGGTATTGTAAAAGAGATCCGTGGAAAAAAAGCAGTGCTGCAGGTTGGTGTAATGCCTATCACTGTTGAGTTAAAGAGCCTTGTGGTGGTGAAGGATAAGGAAACAGAATAAATAGTTTTGTAAAACTTTTGGAATAAAATCTCCGTAACCGTACTTTTGCCGCGGAGAGATGGCAGAGCGGTCGAATGCGGCGGTCTTGAAAACCGTTGAAGCGCAAGTTTCCGGGGGTTCGAATCCCTCTCTCTCCGCCGCAATCATCCCAAATCATTCTAAAGCCGCTTAAAATACTGATTTTAAGCGGCTTTTGTTTTTGCTACCTGCT
>JBBSJI010000179.1:0-3617 GCA_038257425.1 Chitinophagales bacterium | reverse complement strand
TAAGGATTTGAGGATAAAATATGTTGTATTTATTTGCAGGTTTCCGGAGTTTTGTGTTTTAAATCCTGCAAATTATTTCTATGCTTCCTCATAAAAAAGACATTGCACAATTAGGTTTTTACAGCACATTTGAAGAACAGCTAAGTCGTAAGCATTCTCTTTTCATTTTAGCAAATACCATTGATTGGAAAAAATTTGATGATGCTTTTCATAAACATTATTGTGAGAATAATGGCCGTCCTGCAAAGCCGATACGCCTGATGGTATCGCTGCTTATTTTAAAACATGTGCGCAATCTTTCCGATGAGAGCGTGGTAGAACAATGGGCAGAAAATTCCTACTATCAATATTTCAGCGGGGAAAAGAAGTTTGCCTGCGGTGCGCCTTGTGAGGCAAGCGAACTTGTTCACTTCCGGCACCGCATCGGCCCCGAAGGAATGGAACTGATCTTTCAGGAAAGTATCCGTATCAATGGCCCTGACGGCAGGGAAGACAAAGTAATTGTTGATACAACTGTACAGGAAAAAAACATCACGTTTCCTACTGATTCAAAGCTCCACAGGAAGATTATAAAAAAGTGCAGCGCCATTGCGCAGGAAGAAGATATTGATGTCCGCCAAAGCTATACACAGGTACTCAAAAAGCTCGGCATTGATCAGCGTTTTCGTAATCACCCGAAAAATAAAGGCAAAGCAAGGAAGGCGGATAAAAAAGTAAAAACGATAGCCGGAAGACTTGTCCGTGAGTTGGAACGCAAGCTCCCCGCAGGTTCGTGCTATTACAATGACCTCGAACTTTTTAAAAAAGTATTATTACAAAAGAGAAATGACAGCAAAAAAATATATTCTCTGCATGAGCCCGATGTAGCGTGCATCAGCAAAGGCAAGGAGCATAAAAGATATGAGTTCGGCAATAAGGTATCAATAACCGTAACTCAAACCACCGGCGTAATAACAGGGGCATTAAGTTTTACAGGCAATCCTTACGACGGCCACACACTACCTGCAGTGCTTGCACAGCATGAAAAACTCACCGGCATCCGGGCAAAGGAAGCAACCACCGACAGAGGTTACCGGGGGAAAAAAGAAATTGACGGAACAAAAATCAATATCCCGCAAAAGTTTAATCAGAAATTACTGACGGCGTACCAACAAAAGAAGCTGAAAAAACAATTTAAAAGACGGGCATCTGTAGAACCAAAAATCGGGCATCTTAAATCAGATCACCGCTTGGGCAGGAACTTTTATAAAGGCATTACGGGGGACAGTATTAATGTTTTACTTGCAGCCGCAGCAATGAATTTTAAAAGAATGATGAACATATGGAAAGGTTCATTTTTTGGGCTGCTGCAGAAAATCGCCTTCTTCTTAATATACCTGCACAAATCATCAAATCTAAATCACCAAAGATTAAAATTGGGTTTTTAAGGATCGACTAAGTATAGTTAATGATGACAAAGAATCTCAGGAAATTTAAAAGGCTTCTCTCGCTTACTGTACTACTTTATTCGCACAACTCGAACTGGCAAATGCATGAGGTTTTGCACGAAAGACAAAACCCATTCCCATAATATAACCCATGGCTTCTTTGAAAGCATCATGGCTTTTGAAATTAGGATCTGTATTTATATCGGCGTGCACTTCCATTTCAATATTGTATAGCGTAAATATCCGGCAGAGGCTATAAGCTATATCAATACTTTTAGCAACTTCTGTGAGCATCCTTTCCTTAATGCCCATTTTTTGCAGTGAAATTTCATTGTGGATATACATAAACCCACCCTTCCCCTTACGCACAAATACAATTACTGTCGCAAATTCTGTTTCTTTCCCTTTTACCTGGCTATCAGTACCGATGCAGGCTTTGAGCACATTCCCTTTTTCTTTTTCTTCAACAATAATTCTTCTCACTTCATCTTCAATGGGGCCTGAAATAATATCGCCGTTTAACCTTCTCCATTGGTGATTATCCATTTGCAAGTTTTAAGCATGCTTAGTGTTGTGTCAAGTTAGTTTGTTTTGATATATAAACAATGCACCTCCCTGATAATTAAACTATTGTAACTATTCAGTGCTAAATTACCTCAATATCCTTTGATTATTTCATTTTTAGATTTTATACTTCTCCGATATCTCCGGCATAAGCCCTTGTTTTAAAAAATCTGTTTTTTATGCACTTTATTTTTTGGGTTTGTGTATTAAAAGTAGCGTAAATATTAGGTTGTAGCGTATTTGCAATTCAATTTTGCTGTTCAAATTTTCTTTTGGATATACAAATACTTATACAAACTTTACTGCAAAAAATAGAGCAGTTAGAGGCAAGGATAAAAATCCTTGAAGCAGAAAATGCTGTACTGCGAAATAAAAAAAATAGCAACAATAGCCATATACCGCCATCACAAGACCAAAACCGGGCAAAGAAAAACCAAAGCCTTCGGGAACCGACAAATAAAAAAGCAGGCGGGCAACCCGGTCATCAGGGCACGACTTTATCATGTAGTAAAGTCGTAGATGTAATAGTAAAGCATAGTCCTGTTCAATGCGATAGTTGCCATTGTAATCTTGGCAGTAGCCCTGAACAATTGGTAAGCACAAGGCAGTTATTAGATATACCGCCTATTGCTTTACAGTGTATAGAACACCGGGTTTATAAAAAGCAATGTAATTGCGGGCATACCACAGTAAGTAATTTTCCAAAACATGTAGCCAATCCTGTACAATACGGGCCTAACGTAGAATCGTTAGTAGGGTACTTACATGCAAGGCAATACTTACCTTATGAAAGAACAAAAGAATTTTTAAACGATGTAATGGGTTTATCCATAAGCACAGGGGGCATTAATAATATACTGCAACGTATTGCACAAAAAGCATTGCCCATGTACAATGCGATAAAAGAAAAAATAGAACAAGCCACTTGTATTGGTGCAGATGAAACAGGTGTAAATATTAATGGTAAAAACAATTGGGTATGGACATGGCAAAACGATAAGCTCACCTATATAGTATGTGCAGCCGGCCGGGGCTTTAAAACGATACAAGCCGTTTTTGAAAACGGATTGCCCAATGCTACTTTAGTACATGACAGATGGCCATGCCACTTTCAAACCAACGCAAAAGCACATCAAATATGCACAGCCCATTTATTAAGAGAGCTCAATTACATAAATGAACTTTATAAAGATAAATGTATATGGGCAAAAGAGTTTAAAGCATTGTTGACAGAAGCTATCAACTTAAAAAAAGAGTTGGTTACCGCAGATTATTATTACTCCAATAAAAAACGGGAAGCCCTTTTTGAAAAATTAACTCATTGGCTACTACATCCCATAGAAGAAGAACAAAAAAAAGCAAAAAAACTACAGAAAAAACTTTTAGCAAAACAAGAGTGTGTCCTGTATTTTTTATTACAATCAAATGTAACGTCTGATAACAATGGCTCAGAAAGAGCCATTAGAAATATTAAGGTAAAGCAAAAAATATCCGGGCAGTTTAAAAATCTTCAACATGCAAACATATTTGCAGTACTTAGGTCTGTTATCGACACCGCAATTAAAAATGGAAACAGCGTTCTAAACGCATTGCATTTAATTGCTACTTTTGGCACTGAATAGTTAC
>JBBSJI010000178.1:0-3618 GCA_038257425.1 Chitinophagales bacterium | reverse complement strand
TTGATGTTGTGCAAAAAAGCCCATAAAAAGAAGAGGCTGGTTACCATGATAAATGGAACAAGGTAGGTTGGTTGTTTTTTCATAAAGCAATTATCTACTTTAAATTTTGGCAAATTTCTTTACATGCTGTTTCGATATTCCTAATCCATCAATGCCTAACTCCACCACATCTCCGGGCTTTAAATATACCGGCGGTTTGAGGCCTAACCCTACACCCGCAGGGGTGCCGGTTGAAATAATATCACCAGGCAGCAACGTCATAAAACGACTGACGTAGGACACTAAAAATGGAATATTAAAAATCAGGTTCGCAGTACTGCCACGCTGCATCATGGTTCCATTAACTGAAAGCCAGAGTTGCAGGTTATGAACATCAGCGATTTCATCTTTGGTAGCCATGAATGGGCCAAGGGGTGCAAAAGTATCGCAGCCCTTTCCTTTATCCCATGTACCACCCATTTCTAATTGGAAGGCCCTTTCACTTACATCATTATGCACACAGTAACCTGCTATATGGTTCATTGCATCCTCTTCTTCAACATAAGACGCCTTTTTTTCAATCACTATTGCTAATTCAACTTCCCAGTCTGTTTTTTGGGAATCTCGTGGAATCACAATGTCATCATAAGGCCCTACAATAGCTGTGGTTGATTTCAAAAATATTACTGGTTCTGTTGGCGGAACCGCTCCCGTCTCCTTAGCATGGTCGCTATAGTTTAACCCGATGCAAACAATTTTAGAAGGCTTGTGAATAGGGCATCCTATGCGTACACTTTCAATTTCCGGCAACTGCTTTTCGTTACTAATGGCATCTAAAAGCATTAATCCATCACTACAAAAAAAATCTTCATTGTAATCATCAATAAATGAAGACACATCAAAATACTTTTCATTGATAAGCAAACCAGGCTTTTCTTTTCCAAAATCGCCGAACCTAATTAATTTCATACTCGCTGCTATTTAGTTGTTAAGATTAATAAATCCACCGTCTATCGGGTAATCGCAACCTGTTATAAAGGCTGCTTCTTCGCTGCATAAAAACAACGCTAAGGTTGCCACCTCTTCAGGTGTTCCCATTCTGCCTATGGGTTGCGACTGTGACAATTTCTGAAACATCTCTTCTTCTTTACCGGGATAATTTTTGGCGATGAAGCCATCTACAAAAGGCGTGTGTATTCTTGCTGGCGAAATGGTATTACACCGGATGCCGTGATGGATGTAATCTTTGGCAACCGATAAACTCATGGCATGTACCGCACCTTTGCTCATACTGTAAGCAAAGCGGTCTTTAATGCCTACAGACGCCACAATAGAAGACATGTTTAAAATGACACCCTTGCCTTTTACTTTCATCTGGGGAAGCGTTGCATACATACAGTTATACGCTCCCCGTACATTCACATTAAAAATCCGTTCGAAATCAGTTTCCGAAGTTTGTTCCAGCGTTCCTACATGAGCAATACCTGCATTGTTAATTAGAATATCAACAACCCCTATTTTATCAAAAGCATGAACGACTTCTTTCTGCTGGCTTACATCACAAGAAATGGCAAAAGCTTTTCCTCCATCTGCTTCAATTTGCGCTATTACTTTGCTGGCCGCATCTGCATTGAGCTCAATGATGTGAACAATAGCACCTTGCCTGGCAAATAACAGCGAAATAGCTTTTCCAATTCCACTACCACCCCCGGTAACTACAACAGATTTATTTTGTAAAGAAAACATAGTAATTTTTTTATAGACTCACGCCCCGTTTCCAGGGAATAAAATCGTCTTGATTTAATTGAACGGCCTTAGGAACAATTTCACCGCTGGCAGTTTTGATAACGTACTCAAGAATCTCTTCTCCCATTTCCTCAATAGATTTTTTTCCTTCAATAATAGCACCGGTATCAATGTCAATGATGTCGCTCATCTTAACTGCAAGTGCGGTATTAGTAGATAACTTTATAACAGGGCAAATAGGATTGCCAGTAGGTGTACCAAGGCCGGTGGTAAACAAAATCAAGGTTGCACCACTTGCGGTTTTGCCGGTAGTAGCTTCTACATCGTTGCCGGGAGTACAAACAAGGCTAAGGCCTTTTTTAGTGGCTGGTTCAGCGTAATCCAATACATCAGTTACGGGAGATAAACCACCCTTGCGTGCAGCACCCATGCTTTTTATTGCATCCGTTATAAGTCCATCCTCAATATTTCCAGGAGATGGGTTCATGTGAAAACCGGAACCTACAGCATGGGCCAATTCATTATACTCTGTCATTAACCTTATAAATTTCTTTGCGGTCATTTCATCTACGCATCTGTCTATTAAATCCTGTTCTGCACCGCATAATTCAGGAAACTCCGCTAATAAAACGCTCCCTTCTAAAGCCACGATTAAATCAGCACAGTATCCAACAGCGGGATTGGCGGATATACCGCTAAATCCGTCACTTCCACCGCACTTTACCCCTATACAAAGCTTGCTTAACGGGGCTTCGGTTCTTTCTGTTTTGTTTGCTTCTATCAGATGCAAAAAAGTATTGTGTATAGCATTCTTAATCAGATGCTTTTCGCTTTTACTTCCCTGCTGCTCATATATCAATAATGGTTTACTAAAACAAGGATTACGTTCTTTTAAATAAGTAACAAAATCTTTCACTTGCAGGTGTTGGCAACCAAGGCTCAATACCGTAACACCAGCAACGTTTGGATGGTCCGCATAAGAAGCTAATAATTTACCTAAGGAAACCGCATCCTGGCGTGTGCCCCCACATCCCATCGTATGATTAAGAAACTTAACCCCATCAATATTTTTAAAGAGGCGGTTACTTTTTTCAACAGAAGGACTGGGGGACAAATCTAAAGTGCCAACATCTTCACCGGCATTATATGACTTAACCAGTTCTTTTGTAAAAGATTTGTATTCCTGCGACACAGAATAGCCCAGTTCGTTTTGCAAAGCCTCTTTTATAATATCAAGATTACGATTCTCACAAAAAACCATGGGTATAAAAAGCCAATAGTTGGCGGTACCCACCTTACCATCATCCCGGTGATAACCCTTAAATGTGCGGTCCTTAAATTTGGAAATATCAGGTGGGCTCCATTCGAAATTAGCAGGCCTGTAAGAAAACGGATCTGCGGCGTGTTTTGTATTATTCACCGTCATTTTGGAACCTACTTTTACCGGCTCCTGAATTACACCAACCGTGGCTCCGTACATTTTTACCGCATCGCCCTTGTTCAGGTTTTTAGTAAAAACTTTGTGCTTGCCCCGGATATTTTCAAGAATCTTAATTGAATCATTCGCATCAATAACTGTTTCCCCTTCAATCAGATCTTGCAAGGCTACCAATACATTATCATCAAAATGAATCCTTAGAAGTTTTTTGCTCATATGAATATTTAATATTGACCATTCACTAGTGTTATGTTAAGTGTGAATAGTCAATGGTGAATGGTCAATGGTGAATGGTCAATGGTCAAAATTTCAGCCTGTCTGCTTTTACAACATAGCACTAGCTTGTTTGTAACGGTTTGCAGCCAGGCCTCTCACAGCCGGCTCTGCAATAAAAACATGCCCGCTGGCTGGATGCTTTTTTAATTCATTACCAGATAAACCGATACTGGCTGTGG
>JBBSJI010000177.1:0-3636 GCA_038257425.1 Chitinophagales bacterium | reverse complement strand
GTAAAGGCCCGAGATAGGCACGTCCTTGTAATATCAAAAAATAAGGATAAGTAATTTACAAGCCAGTAAGTTAACGATAGAGGCTATTGCTGATTGGTAAGTTTCCATTTGTGCGGTAACAGTTCGGAAACCCTGTTTACCGGCCAGCTGTTAATTTTATCCAGCACATCTTTGAGCCATTCATAAGGATTAATATTGTTTAGTTTGCAGGTGCCTATCAGGCTATACATCATGGCCAGGCGTTGAGCACCTTTATGACTTCCTGCAAATAAATAATTTTTACGGCCGATAGCAACCGGACGGATGGCTCGTTCTACCGGATTGTTGTCAGGATTGAGCATGCCGTCTTTTGTGTAATAACACAGGCGGTCCCACCGCTCCAGGCTGTAACCGATGGCCGATGTAATGTGTTTAGAAGGCAGCAATGATTTATATTCTGCCAACATCCATTGATGCAATTCTTTTAATATCGGTACCGCTTCCCGCTGTCGTACCTCGGTGATCTGTTCAAAAGAAAGGGCTTCTTTTTTACATCGTCGTTCTATTTCATACAATGCATTAAACTTTGTTAGTGCATATTCGGCGAGTTCTTTATCGTAAGGCATTGCTTCAACAAACTTTCGTCTTGCATGGGCCATGCAGCAGATCTGCGTAATGTTATTTTGTTTGGCGGCAACGCCTTCATAAACATGCCAGCCATCTGTTTGAATGATGCCGCAGAAGTCTTTTAAAATACCTATCGTATGCTTTTCGCCCCGCCCCGGCTGGTAATCGAAGTATACCAAATTTTTAATACTGTCATTGTAACACCACAGATAACCGTCGTGTATTTTTTTTGCCTTCGTACTTTCTTTACCCAATAAAACAGGCAAACCCGTTTCATCAACATGAATGTAGGGCGACTGAATAATTTCTTTTAAAAGCGCATCGCCAACGATGCTTACTAAATCAACGCCTCTGCCAGTCCAGTCAATAAAAGTATTATAAGGAATAGATACACCACCCCGTTCAAACCTTTTTTGCTGGCGGAAGAGCGGCAGATGATCACAAAATTTATCAACCATTATTTGAGCAATCAGGCTCGATCCCGCTACGCATTTAAACAGCGGCCTTTCAGGAGTTGCTGCTGCGATGACTTTAGTCTTCTCACTATCGGCTGCATCTGCTATCTTGTATTTTGGAATAACGATGACCCTGACAAAGGTTTTGCCCGGTGTCTGCTCCAAAATTTCATGATGCTCTTCACCAATCTTTATTGCATCTGCCGGCAAATTTTCAGGTTCCCTGGTTTCATAAACACGATCTAAATGTTGCATATAAACACCCAACTCAGACAAGTCTCTTTTTTTAGGAGTGCTGGTTTGTACATATTCTATTTTCTTTGCCTGGGCTATATTGCAGGAAGGTGCAGCCGTTTCTGCGTCAATACCAAGTGTGAGCTGGGCAGGGTTTGGAACGAAGCGTTCGCTCTTGCCACCAAAAACTATCTGGGTAAGTTTGTGTAACTGAAGTTGCAATTTCATCACCTCTGCTTTGAGCAATTCCTTCTCTTTTTTCTCTTGTTCGTAGAGACTTTTAAAGGACTCAATATTGATGGCTGATGTGAGTTGCATGCAGTAATTAATATTGCTCAAAACTAAGTGCTGTACTGCGTTTCAGCAATATTATTTATTCACAAACAGCTTTATTTTGTGAATATCTTGGCCGGTATTTTACCTTGTTAAGTGCCACTCCTTTTAAGATAAAAATAAGTTCATTATCGGTAAGCATCAGTGTGCTTGATTGGCTGTTATGCGCAGGTATTTCAAAGGTTCCTTTTTCCAGTCTTTTGTAAAAGATGGCAAATCCATCGGCTTCAAAACGAAGCAACTTTATGGCATTGCGCCGCTTGCTGATAAAAATGTAAATGTCACCACCGAGCACATCACTTTGCATATTGTACTTCACCAGTGCGGCCAGGCCGTGAAAACTTTTTCGCATATCCGTGTTGCCGCTATATAGCAGGTAGCGGCATTTGTCTGAAATATGAATCATGGTTGCTGCAGTGATTTAAAGTAAGAGGCATCCACTTTTTGAAATAACCTTACAATAACTTTTGACGTAAACTCAATTTCAGCAAACGGGACTACAGCTTCGGTAAGATTATCAGATAATTGAACCCGAACAAACTCTTGCGGCTGTTTAATTTCCAGGCCGTATTTATTGCGCCAGTTGTAGAAGGTAGCTTTATGAATTTTATGAGCCTTACAAAATGCTACTACAGAGATGTTCTTTTCTTCTCGCAGATCAAGCAATGACCTGATTTGATTTTCGGACCTGCGGATCCGCTTTACACAATGCTTCATGCTACCAGGTTTTTAATTAATCAAAAAACCAAATGTAGCGGGTGCTGCTATTAAAAGCAATACGTGGCTATCTCGGGTATTTACCATTGTTGTTACCAACGATATTTGTTTAAATGTGTGTTTCCCTTGTGGCCCAAGCTTCTGTTGTTGGTCACAACAACACACAACAGCCCGGGCTGCAGGGAACACCGCAAGGGCATGGAGACAGCAGTCGTTTATTATTTGAGGAACACTACGGATAGCTAGGGGGTGCTGCCTTTTTTATTCGAAAAGGTGAAACATTCAACGGCTGTTTACCTGTCACGATTAATTCAAATTGATTATTGCGTTGATGTATATCAAACTTCCAACTTCCATCATTTGCAACATCGACTCCTTTAAGAAGATTATCCAAAATAGCATTAGAAACTAATATTGTTTTAGTAAAATTCCCACAAACGAATAACACATGAACGTTCTTACTTTTATAATCTTCATACTTATCTTTTTGCAATCCAAAAAAATATCGTTCATTTCCAATTCTACTATGCGCTTTTGAATAACATATTCTAATAACCCGTTCGTCGATTAAATACCATTTGCCTTCAACCTTTTGGACATTACTTCCGAAAAGATTTCTTAGTTCATTTAAGTCTGAATCTGCCATTTTAAATATTTGAGCTGTTTTTCGAAAACCAATTCATAATCGAACCACACTATTTTGTTTTGGTTAGAAGTAACACTACGGATAGCTTGGGGAAAACACTATGGAAATAAATCTAGCTTTTCATTGCTGTAATTAAATCTTGTGCACAACGCCTAATGAATTCTTCCATAAGGTTTTTTTCAACTCCTTCATAAGCAGGAGCAGTTTGTAATATCTTCAACCTTGTCGGTCTAGGTTTACTATTACTGGCAAAAGCAGAAACTTCACAACCATCAAGACATGGGGTATAGTTAAACGTATAAGTACCGGCCATTTCATTATTTTTTACCATTATTATTTTAAATTCAGCGGATGCACCATAACGTTTATATTCTCTTGACGAAGTATATTCTGTAGTGCGACCCTTATTGTCAACTTTATTTGTTTTATTGGTAACGTACTGAACTGCTGGATTAATTTTTATTACTTCAACAATAAGATCAGTATTTGTTAGGTCCTTTATTTGAGAATAATTAATGTTTTCTTTATTGTCTCTTGACATCTTTTTTAATACTTCATTAAATAACCCTCTATCTCTAACACTAAATCCTCCTTTTAATAATTCTTTTTCTATTGAATTATAGTATATGTCCATTTATTCATTTT
>JBBSJI010000176.1:0-3725 GCA_038257425.1 Chitinophagales bacterium | reverse complement strand
CCCTTTGGCCTTTTATGTGTTTACATCAAGCAAGGCAAAAGAAAATGATTGGCTTACCAGTGTTCCGTTTGGCGGAGGTTGCGTAAATAATACGGCGCTGCATTTAACCAATCACAGCTTACCTTTTGGTGGCAGGGGTTTCAGCGGTAGCGGCAGGTATCATGGCAAATATTCTTTTGATACATTCAGCCATAAAAAAGCAGTAATGAAAACACCAACCTGGTTTGATCCTGCAATAAAATATCCGCCATTTAAAGGAAAACTAAAACTCTTTAAAATGCTGATCAAATAATTTAGAAAAATTAAAAGAAAATAAGAATATGACAGCCCGTCAACGGTTTTTAAAAATAATTTATCCGCTCTGGATATGGTTTGCAGGTAAAAAAGGATTGAACACAAAAAATCTTTCCAACGAAAAAGCAATACCCCCTGTTCCATTTCATGCTTTGAAAGATACTTTGAACAACGGATCTGTTTTTGATTTTGCACAGCTGAAAGGCAAAAAGGTAATGCTGGTTAACACCGCATCTGACTGTGGATATACAGGCCAGTACGATGACCTGCAAAAACTAAGCGAGCAGTATAAAGATAAACTGGTGGTTATCGGTTTTCCGGCCAATGATTTTAAAGAACAGGAAAAAGGAAGCGATGAAGAAATAGCGGAATTCTGCAAGATCAACTTTGGCGTAACTTTTCCATTAATGAAAAAAGGCAGTGTGATCAGGGGTGCTGATCAAAACCAAATATTTCAATGGCTTACTGATGCAGGCAAGAACGGCTGGAACAAACAACAGCCCTCCTGGAATTTTTGTAAGTATATTGTAGATGAGGATGGGAGGCTGACAAATTATTTCGGGGCAACTATTGAGCCATTGAGTAAAGAAGTAACAACGACATTAGATGATTAAAAACATTGTATGTTTCAACAAAAAGACCTCAGTTTTATTTACAAATATTTTATAGCTGAAAAACAGGAGAGCCTGTTATTTCTTGTTGTGGGCATTATAGCCATTATTCTTGCTGTAGCATGTTGGTTCTTCATAAAAGGCAATCCTGCATTTTTTAAAGGAGTTGCCATTCCTTTAATCGTTATCGGCCTTATTCAATGTATTGTTGGGTATACAGTATATAGCCGTACTGATAAACAAAAAACCGAAATTGCCTATAACATGGGCCTGGAGACCGTTTCGTATGTTAAGCAGACAGAGCTTCCACGAATGCAAACAGTAATGAAAAGTTTTGTTGTGTACCGTTGGGTTGAAATCGCTTTTATCATTACCGGGCTTGTATTAATTTTTATTTTCAGAACAAACCCAGACAGATCTTTTTGGTATGGCTTTGGGATCGCTCTTGCAATACAGGCTGTAATTATGCTTGGTGCTGATTACTTTGCTGAAAAAAGAGGGAAGCAATATGTAAACGAATTGCAGACCTTGATAAGGACCTCATAGAATCATTTGCCAAATGTTGATGGCAGCATAGATGTGTTTGCAGCATAATACTGCATTACAGACTGTAAAAATGCTTTTGCAAACAGATCTCGGTTTATTTTGTTATCCCTTACACCTGTATAATTGCTTTCAATTTGCCAGCCAAAAACCTTAGGATACAAGGAAGAACAATATCGCTGCGTATTATAACCGCCATCAAAAAAAGGATCACCCACTAAAGGCGCAACATCCTGTTGCGAAGGAACAGCAGGAAAATTCTTATTTGCCATCAAAGTACCAAACGCATTTATGCCTGAAAGTACCTGGTTGATATTAAGCAGACCATTTTGTTGTAACAGGCTGAAAACAGAAGTTGTGGATATGTTTATAGTTGTGGTATTTCTTAACGCCGATGCAGAAATTAAATATCCTAACTCCAACCTTTGTTTGGTATGACCATGTCCGTGCAGGTCGATAAAAAGGCATTGCGGGTATTTGGCAGTTACCATCTTGATGCAGGTATCCAGGCTTAGATGGTAATTGTTCCAATAAACTGCCAGCGAAGCATTGCTACAGGTTGCTTCCGCAATTTCCCTGTTCTGGTCAATCTTTATCCTTCTTAAATTGGTAAAAATGTAATACGGTTTAATTTGATAATCTGCATAGCAAACACTGTCTATTGCTTTCAGCATTTCAATCGTATTGATATCTACAGCCGTAGTAATATTGGGGCAGGTCCTGTCTGGTATTGTTGATGGAGCTATTGTTCCACCATGCGGTACACTTATGATCAATGGCATATTTCCATACTGCACTTCAGTGTATGCATCTATCATTTTTTTTGTGGGTGTTGTTTTTACTTCAACCGGAGCATCTTTTTTTGTGCAGGAAAAGCAGGCAGCAATAACTAAAAAAGAATAAAGCAGTTTACACATATCTCAGTTTTGTGTTTTATTACACCGGGCATTTTTCGTGATAGTTAATTAACTCTATCGGTGTTTTCTCAAATTCATAACCTGCATACTTAATTACGATCTCATCAAGCACTTCATCAATTTCTTCAACAGTATTAAGTGTAACTAATCTTAAACGGTAATCTTTAATGCCGGGCAACCCCTTTAAATAATTGGTATAATGCCTGCGCATTTCAAAAATACCAACCTTGGGTCCCTTCCATTCAAAAGATTTATGCAAATGTTTTTTGCAAACAGCAACCCTGTCTTCAATAGATGGTGATGGGAGATGCTCGCCTGTTTTTAAAAAATGCTTTATCTCGTTAAATATCCAGGGGTATCCTATTGCTGCACGACCGATCATGATACCATCTATGCCATATTTATTTTTGAATTCCAGTGCCTTTTCGGGACTGTCAATATCTCCATTGCCAAAAATGGGCATGGTAATTCTTGGGTTGTTCTTTACTTTACCTATCAATTCCCAATCTGCACTGCCCTTGTACATCTGTGTTCTTGTTCGGCCATGAATGGCTAAAGCTTTGATGCCTACATCCTGCAAACGTTCAGCTACCTCTTCAATATTCTTGGTATTATCATCCCAGCCCAGGCGGGTTTTTACAGTAACAGGTAAAGAAGTTGATCTTACTACTGCACGGGTAAGCCGCACCATCAGGTCAAGATCTTTCAGCACGCCGGCACCGGCCCCTTTGAGTGCAACTTTTTTTACGGGGCAGCCAAAATTAATGTCCAGCAGGTCGGGGTTTGTTACATCCACAATTTTAGCGGCAAGTGCAAGACTTTCTTCATCACCACCAAAAATCTGTATGCCAACCGGTTTTTCGTAATCAAATATGTCAAGTTTCTGGCGGCTCTTAATGGCATCTCTTATCAATCCTTCGCTGCTGATGAATTCAGTATACATCAGGTCGGCACCATGATCCTTACAAACGGCACGAAAAGGAGGGTCGCTTACATCCTCCATAGGAGCAAGTAAGAGGGGGAAATCCGGTAATTGTATGGGCCCTATGTTTGGCATTTTATTTTTTAAAACTGTTACTCATTGTATATTGCGGATGCAATTTACAAATAATCAACTAAGCAATGGGATACAGGAGTGTTAAAGGATTTACAGGATGGGGCCAATTGGGTATTTTACTGGTTTTTTTAGGTGCAGGATTTATTTTGGCAGCAGGTATTCAACTGGTCATCGGTATGCAATTGATACCCTCAGGTTTGTCTCCCGATCAAATGGCAGATGCTATGCTTAAAGCCCTGATGCTGCCTGAGAATGTAGCATATGCAAGAATATCGCAGGTAACAGGTACTTTTTTTCTTTTAT
>JBBSJI010000175.1:0-3728 GCA_038257425.1 Chitinophagales bacterium | reverse complement strand
CAATAATAAAGAGGATTATACTTTTCATAATTTCATTTTATGATGTAAATATATTCTTGTTGCAAATTGCTCACTATCCTGTAAAACCGTGATTTTATTCTTTGCTTATTTTTATATTGCTGATGTAAAACTTCGCCGTTTCCCCATCGCCGCCGCCATGGCTAAACGACAGCGCATTAAAAAGTAACCCGGCAGGTATTGCCTTTTCGTATTCGGCTATCTTTCTGTTGTCAATAAAAATCTGCAGTAGTTCTTCCTTCTTTTTTACGGTAATAGTAATGCGGTTGTATTTTTTATTGTTGGAAAAACCGGGAGCTACTGCGTATTTAGTTCCATTCAAATAACCCGGAGGAGAAGTAAATTTTGTTTCAATACGTGCTTCGCCATCACTGCCGTCAAAACCAGGACGTATTCTTAGATTCAGATAGGATTCTGCATTGCCGGGAGAAGTTTCTTTTGACAATTGCAAAGCCAATCCGTTGGCTCCCCATGTGAAGTTTTGCGGCACTGCCAGTTCGTAGCTCAGCGTAAAATTTTGTGGTAATGGGTTTTTTAGTTGTGATGCATTAATATAGTGGCCCTTTAACTCTACCCAATTTCCGGTTAATCCTTCGGGTTGAGCAACTACAGCCGTAGATCCGCCAAACCCTAGCCGGGTCTGCCAGCCAATTGGTTTTTTACCAACACCCGTAGTAGAAAAGTCTTCAAAGAAAAAAATGTTTTTAGCATTCGTATTTTTTTTGCTGGCTTCTGATGCTTCGGTAACTACCACTACCTCTTTGTCGGCAGGCGAACGAAGTGGTTTGTACGGTTGTCCTTTCACTTTTTCCGGATCAAAGAAAAAATTATAGACATAATCAAAATTAAAATTGTTGATAATTGATTCGTGCAGGTGTTTTTCTACAGGGTCATTGGCCGTCCACCACCAGCTTATGAGTATCCATTGTGGTTTATCTGTTTTAGTTGCTGATGCCATTGCAGGATCAATTTTGTAAACAGGCACTCTTCCAGATGTTGATTCAGCATCTGATAAATATCCATTGCTAAAAACATCATTTCCATTTTCCAAATCAGCAAGCGATGGCTGTTTGCTTATCAAGGCCAGTTCGCTCAATCGGTTTTTATATTTCTCTTTTATTTTATTTAAATTCATCTTCCTCTTTTCATTTTTCTCCTCTAAGTATTTTATAAAATAATCAATATTTTTCTGGTTGCCTTGTTCCTTTTCATACAGCTTCTTTTTTTCTAAAGCATAAACACCCGGTATTGCTTTTTCTAATAATTGCAGGTATTCTCCTTTGGTAAGTTTTATAAACGGCGGCTTGTTGTTTTTACTTAGCAGCACATAGTCTGTTCCATTACCAGCTTCAATATTCTTTACCCAAAAGTTTTGATAAGGTTTTATGTTTTCAATATTCGTTAAGTCGTGCTGTTTTTTTACCGCCTCTGCATTTGAGGTCGATTCAAAAGAAGGTAGCGTGAAATAAAACTCATTGGCAGTACAGATGTCCCGGATTGCCCAATCTATAGGTACCCCGTTTGCCATAATGCCCCAGGTTACACCCAGGTTATTTGCCGGAACAATTTTTTTGTCCGCATTATATTTTAGAAAAAGGTAGGTAGTGGCATAAGCGCCATAACGCTGTGGCAGCCCTGCTGTATGCTGGTTATACAAACCTAGTTTTTCGGTAACTGATTTTTTTACATCACCCAATCCGCCTTTGGGAATATAGCTTGCCTGCATCCAATTGGCAAACGAATCGGCAAAAGATAGTTGGGATACAGAATAAAATTTGTCATCAACCTTTAATGGTACTTTAGCGCCTTTGAAGTTGTAGACTTTCATCCAGCCGAGCACACTGTCTTCAAGTGTCCTGCGGGGGATTTCCTGGGCAGTTGATGTTGCCAGATGAAAGCAAAAAAACAGGGGCAGCATTATTTCTTTCATTTACTTCTTTTTTATTTACCCAGCATATTTCTCAATGCTGTAAAATCAATAGCGTTTTTTATTGCAGCCATATTTTGTTCAAATACAGCATCGCCTTTTGATATTTTATATACAACTGAAAAAAATTGGGGCGATGATTTGGGTAGTTTTTTTCTATAATAGTCCGGGTTTGGTTTTACCGCAATAAAAGAACCTTTTGTGCCTTCCTCAACAAAGCCCGTAAATCTTTGTTCATCATTCCAGGGGCAAATGGCAGGTTTACTTAATGCAGCATCCGGTTTTTTTAAAAGTTCGTTTATGGTAGTCAGAAATTTATTATTATACTCACTTGCTCCTTCATCTTTTATAGTTTGTTCCATCCTCTTTTTTTGTATTAATAAGTATTCTTTTTCACTTACATAGTAAAAGGGGAGCGTATCATTATAAGTAATTAGCCAGCGGTATTCTTTTATTTCATTGGCAGTGCCATGGTCTCCTACTATTTCTTCGCCCATAAACCAGGTGCCTTCTTTTTTTTGTGGCCGTTGTTTTAATTTTAAATAACCCCTGAAATCATCTGCAGGTATATTTGCTGCGTACAAATTATTTAAAGAGAGGATTACATTCGCTGCAATGATTACGGTGGTTGGGGTAGATGCATCAACATAATGTTTTGATTTGTCTGCACTGTTTTTATCGCATAAATACCGGAGTATATACATGACGTAATGATAAGGGTCAGCAACAAAGGCTTGCCCTGCATCTGGATTTTTGCCAAATACATTATTGTATGAAACCTGGCAACCCATCGGGCTGTATTTTGTAGTTATCATTTTATGAATAGCAGCAAGTACCATTTTTTCTTTTGCCAAATCCGTGGCACTTACATTTTTGATAGAACCTTGTGTACCTGCTTTCCAGGTGCCGGTTTTTTTTAGCAATAATTCTTTGCTACAATCCTGGGCAAAAATATTGGCCGAAAAAAAAAGTATTACAGAGAGCATTAAGTATTTCATTATTATTATTGTTGATTGTTTTAATTATTTATTTAATACCCTGCAATATGTTACTCCCGCTCCTGCTAATACCGCTATTAACCGTAATCTTTACATCAGCACCCGCAATGTTTACAGCACCTGCATTTGCGGCCACACCAGCAATTACTCCTACATCGGTGATGCCGGTATTGTCCCATTCAACAAGTCCGGCTAAGGTGGCTTCTGCCTCTGTGCCCATTGGGCCATCAAAACCTTTGCTTATGCCCACGATGGCCGATCCCGAATACTTTCCTGTTTCTACATTATCTTTTAAATTTATTTTTACCCCTCCAAAATCAAATTCGCCTACCAGGTTGCTGCAGCTTGAAGTAATTTTGAATACCCCCAAATTCATCGTGCTTACATATTGACAGGCCACATCATCAAAGTTTTGTAAGCTGTCAAACTTTCTGGACTTAGGAATGTTATTGCACCAGCTGCTTTTACTTTTAAAATATACATTCTGATCTTTTATTTGGGTGAGCCAGGCAATTTGGGCAGTGACCTTTGCTACTTCAAACTGCTCGGGCCACATCGTGTATTGGTAATAGTACAAAAGGTCGCTACTTCTCCGACTTACGTAATTTAAATAGCCCCTGTATGCAGCCTGTATTTTTCCGTTTGCAAGCGACAAAAATTCAGACCGTATAGCGTTCTCATCTTTACATACTGCCTCACGGGGGTTAGGCTTGCCTTCTCCAAACTGATCTTTATATTTATCATCTAATACTTTTTGTTTTTCGGCTAACAAAGTTTCAAATTCT
>JBBSJI010000174.1:0-3732 GCA_038257425.1 Chitinophagales bacterium | reverse complement strand
TGGGCAATGCCATTGCCCATGGTGCCTGCGCCGATGACAGAGACGCCCCCCCTGCCCCCCAGGAGGGGGTTCTTTGCAGTATTATTATCTGAAGAGTTATTCATATTGACAAGAATTTATTTTAAAAATTTTGTGCCGCTTACTAAAAAAAATATCCTTTTAATTTAAAACGTGTTGAATAAAGAACAAATGTACAAGAGTGCGACGCCAATGAAGTTGATAAAAGATTTAATGCCGGGGTCATAAAAAAATCTCATCCCAACCCTTCTCCTTTAGGAGAAGGAACTCGAAGTTGGCAGATTTTAATTTCAAAACATTTTTATTATTACGCAATCTTCTTCTCTTCTATCTCCTCCATTTCCTCCCCCACGGGGGGAGATAGAGGGGGCCGGGCTTCTACTTAAATGCATTCATCCCCGTCACATCCATCCCGGTTATCAGCAAATGAATATCATGCGTACCCTCGTACGTAATCACACTTTCCAGGTTCATCATGTGGCGCATTACCGGGTATTCGCCTGTAATACCCATTCCACCCAGCATTTGTCGGGCATCTCTGCAGATATTGGTAGCTACTTCGCAGGCATTTCTTTTGGCCATACTCACCTGCTGGGGTGTAACTTTTCCTTCATTCATCAACACACCCAAGCGCCAGTTTAATAATTGCGCCTTGGTAATTTCGGTAACCATTTCGGCCAGTTTTTTTTGTTGCAACTGAAATCCGCCAATGGGTTTTCCAAACTGAATTCTTTCTTTGCTGTAATTTAAAGCCGTATCATAACAGTCCATGGCGGCACCAATCGCCCCCCAGGCAATGCCGTAACGGGCTTTGGTCAGGCATCCCAGCGGACCTTTCAATCCCTTTACATTTGGTAAGATATTTTCTTTTGGAATTTTTACATTATCAAAAACCAGCTCACCGGTTGCGCTGGCACGCAGGCTCCATTTGCCATGCGTTGTAGGTGTGCTGAAACCTTCCATGCCTCTTTCAACAATTACACCTTTAATATCTCCTGTCTCATCTTTTGCCCAAACTACGGCCACCTGCGCAAACGGTGCATTGCTGATCCACATTTTTGCGCCATTCAATATCACATGATCACCTGCATCTTTTATTGTTGTAAGCATACCACTGGGATCGCTGCCGTGGTTTGGCTCAGTTAATCCAAAGCAACCAAGCCACTCACCACTGGCAAGCTTGGGTAAATATTTATTGCGTTGTTCTTCGCTGCCATACTGGTAAATAGGAAACATCACCAGGCTGCCTTGCACACTGGCTGTTGAGCGTACACCACTGTCGCCACGTTCCAGTTCCTGCATCATTAATCCGTAGCTGATATAATCCAGTCCGCCGCCGCCGTATTGTTCCGGCACGGTGGGACCAAAACAGCCCAAGTCACCCAGTTGTTTTATAATTTGTTGCGGAAATTCTGCACGCTGTGCATAATCTTCTATAATGGGTGATATTTCTTTCTTTACATAATTGCGTACACTTTCCCTGATCAGTTTGTGTTCGTCTGTCAGCAGTTCATCTACATTAAAATAATCGGGCGATTGAAAATTATCTGTTTTAGCAGCCATCGTTATCGTTTAAAGTTTTGTGCCCGCCCGGATGCCCGGTCGGACGGGTTTTTTGTTTTTGTTCCGGGCATTTGTATTTCAATTGAACTTCATTGGCGTCGCACTCTTGTACTGTATACCAGTATTCAGCTTTAACCTGCGCCACTTAGAGGCTCTTCTTAACCGCAAATATAAATACGTTGAATCAGAAGATAATTTTTTGTTTTTTGTGGATGATTACTATAACCGTGCAACATTGGCGAAAAAGGCCTGCAGGCCCATTTAAACAATTTATCACAGAGTTTACGATTAACATACATTTGTAATAACAATTAAACCATGACAAATTCTTATCTGGCCTTAGGCGACAGTTATACTATTGGAGAACAGGTTCCCTTTGCTGAGAATTTTCCAAATCAGGCTGTACAGTTATTACGCAGCCAGGGTTTTGCATTTTATGCCGCCGAGATTGTTGCCAAAACAGGATGGACCACAGATGAGCTAAGCCAGGCCATTGAAAATACGATAACACTGGATAGCTATGATGTTGTTTCGCTCCTGATTGGTGTAAATAATCAATACCGTGGCCGCAGTGCCGCTGAATTTAAGGTTGAATTTGAGCACCTGCTGCAAAAAGCCATTCAATTTGCCGGTAACAAGCCTTACCGAGTTTTTGTTTTAAGCATCCCCGATTGGGGTGTTACGCCTTTTGCCGCAGGAAGGAATGCTAAACAGGTTGCTGAAGAAATTGATGCATACAATTATATATGTGAAACCTCTTCAAAGGAATTTCAAACCAATTTTATAAATATTACTCCATTACAAAGAGCAGATGCTGATAAAGCAGCATTCCTGGCTCCTGATGGTTTACATCCTTCAGGCAATGAGTACAAAAAATGGGCAGTAAAATTTGTTGAGGCTGTTTTAAAAGAATTATAGATCATGAATGTTATTGATTTTAAAGAAGTGCAACGCTTCAGGCTATGGTGGGCATGGGTTGCAGTGGCAGCATTGAATGTGCTTTTTATTTATGCTGTTGTGCAACAGGTAATATTAAATAAGCCATTCGGTACTACACCGGCACCCGATTACATTTTGATCATTGTAGCATTATTTTTCCTACTTTTCCTTTGGTTCCTGCGCTCAATAAAATTGAAAACAAGTATGAATGATACAGGCATTTATTACCGGTATTATCCTTTCCAGTTTAGTGAAACATTGATCGAGTGGCATGAATTAAAAGATGCTTATATCCGGGAGTACAATTCTTTACATGAATATGGTGGATGGGGGATACGATATGGTTCAAACAAAACAGGTAAAGCTATAAATACACATAGCTCTTCAAACAGGGGATTACAGTTACAGTTCAATACAGGTAAACTTTTGTTGATAGGAACGCAACGGCCGGATGAATTACAATTAATAATTACAAGCGTTATTGCAATGGGAAAAATAAACAGGGGAGTATAAGACCTGTTACGAAAGATAAGATGACATTTCTGCCTGGTATTGTTGGGCAATGGCTCTTGCTTCAATTGCAAAATCTTCTTTTTTGCCTGCATAAATAATGGCCCTGCTGGCATTAACTAACAGACCGCACTGAGCGGGAGTCGAAGTGTCCTTAATCATACCATATTTGCTTACATCTTTTAAACTTCCTCCCTGGAAGCCTACGCCGGGTACCAGTAAAAAATGATCAGGAATAATTTTACGGATGGCTTCCAGGTCACTGGCTTTTGTGGCGCCAATAACAAACATCAGGTTAGCTGTGTTTCCCCAGCTGCTTACTTTTTTTAAAACAGTTTCATAAAGAAACTCATCGCCTTGGTTACTGTCTTCACTAACCAACCTCAATTGTTCAAAATCCTTACTGCCTGCATTACTGGTGAGGCCCAAAACAATAGCCCATTTATTTTCAAACTCAAGAAATGGTTTTACGCTGTCTTCACCCATGTATGGTGCAACGGTAATGGCATCAAAGTCCATGGTTTCAAAAAAAGCTTTTGCGTATTGCGATGAAGTGTTGCCAATATCTCCACGCTTGGCATCTGCAATGATGAACTGGTCTTTCGGAATATAGTTCACTGTTCTTTCCATAGCCTCCCAACCTTTGAGGCCCATGGCTTCGTAGAATGCAGTGTTTATTTTGTAAGCCACACAAAGATCCTG
>JBBSJI010000173.1:0-3734 GCA_038257425.1 Chitinophagales bacterium | reverse complement strand
GCTGAGAATACTTTTACACCTGGCTTTCTCATGCAGAATATTCCTTCAATCGGTATTCGTGGCTCAAATTAAAAAAGTGGGGACTAAGCAAAAATTTTATTTAATCTAAATAGGGTCTGCTCAGAAACCCCTTGATCCACTGATAGCTTATATTTGAGGGATTAAATTTTAAAATATATGCAAGGCAAGCCACTCAAAGAGGTTAGAAAGCGTGCAGTAACTCCACAATATATAAGCCCCAATCAGCTGACAATATGCGGTTTTGAGACACCGTTTTCTCAAGCACTTAGCAGCGAAAACCGTTGGGTAAAGCTGTCCAATTTGATACCATGGGACAAAATCGTAACTCAATACGATAAACAGTTTAAAAGCAATGAAGGCAGGCCACCCATAAGTGGAAGAATTGTGCTTGGAGCTGTAATAATAAAACACATATTAAGTTTAACAGATAGAGAAACTATTCTACAAATTGAAGAAAATGTGTTTATGCAATATTTTCTTGGGTATACATCTTTTACCAACGAAGCCCCATTTTCTCCATCGTTATTTGTGGAGATTAGAGAGCGATTAAGTTTGGGAATTGTAAACAGCATCAGTGATATTATAGTGGCACACGGTTTTGAATTAGAACAAAAAAGCAATACATCATCCAGAGGAAAAAATAATGCTGATACCCATTCAGCAACAAATAAAGAAGTAAAGAATGAAGCAGAAAAACCGGTAGAAGAAATAAGATCCGCTACAGAAAAAACAAGTTTGCCCAATCAAGGAAAACTATTGATGGATGCTACTGTAGCACCACAAAATATAACATTCCCTACCGACTTAAAACTATTAAACGAAGCCAGGGAAAAGAGTGAACAACTGATAGACAAACTCTACGACCCAACACTACACGGCAAAACAAAAGTGCGAACCTATAGAAACGTAGCCCGCAAAGCATTTTTAAATACTGCCAAAAAGAAATCAAAAACAAATAAAGAAATATACAAAGCCAACGGAAGTCAGTTACGTTATTTAAAAAGAAATCTTGGCCACATCAATGATTTAAAAGCAGTATATGTTTCCAATGGTTTAGTCATTCCTTTAAAAAAAAGAGAAGAGGAGTATATAGAAGTAATGACCATTGTGTATGAGCAGCAAAACATCATGCATCAAACTAAAACCAAAAGTATTCAAAATAGAATAGTGAATCTCCATCAGCGATATGTACGCCCAATAGTGCGTGGCAAGGAAGGCAAAAAAGTAGAGTTTGGTAGCAAACTACAAGTATCGCTGAGTAATGGCTATACGTTTTTAGATAAACTCTCGTGGGATAATTTTAATGAAGGCACCAGCTTAATGTCATCTGTAGAAAACTATAAAAATCGCTTTGGTTATTATCCAGCCGAGGTAATGGCAGATAAAATTTATTGCACAAGAGAAAACAGGCGACGGCTCAAAGAACTACAAATAGAGCTGCGGGCAAAGCCACTTGGACGACCAAGAAAAGAGGCACAGTCAAATCTCGTAAGTCCTGGTGAGCGAAATCCGATAGAAGGAAAATTTGGTCAAAGCAAAGTGGGATATGGTTTAGGTAACATCAAAGCTAAACTGCAAACTACGAGTGAATCTTGGATAGCTGCAATTATTTTGGTGGTTAACCTCGTTAATTTAACGAGGCTAATAGCCTATTGCCTAAACTTTATACTTATACTATTTTACACCGGAATTCTTGGCAGAAAAAAATGGAGGCCGAGTTTTTGAGCAGACCCTAATTAAGCATTGAAAACAAGACAACCTAAATTCATTGTCGGTATCGGCGGTTCAGCCGGTGCGCTTAACGCATATAAGGCACTGTTGCAGGCACTGCCGTTTGATACAGGTATGTCCTTTGTTATTATTTCTCACATGAACCCCACCGCCCATAGCCAGTTGGCCTTAATACTTTCGAGGCATACGAAAATGTCAGTAACCGTGGCATTTGAGGCAATGCCGATAATTGCGAATCATGTGTACGTAATTCCTCCCAACTCCGATCTTACTATTGAAAATTATAGTTTCAAAGTGACCTCCCCCCGCATAGGAAGAAACAAACAGGTAGATATTTTTTTTATTTCTCTTGCAGAGGCAATGGGTGACCGTGCGGTCGGCATTGTACTTTCCGGCTATGATGGCGATGGCACTGAGGGCTGCAGGCACATCAAGGCCAACGGAGGAAAGACTTTTGCCCAGGATTCCTCTGCAGAAATTTCCTCCATGCCACTTAGCGCCCAGGCAGCAGGCTGTATTGATTTCGTTTTACCACTTAACAAAATTCCTGCTGAGCTGGAAAGATTGGCAGCAGCAATTAAAATGTAGAAGTGATTTTAAAAATTCGAATGTATTAAGTGCGGTTTAAACAGACCTAATTCGTGCCTCAGGTTTGTAATGTAGCTTTTAAGATTATAGAATACATAACCTCTGTGAAAATGATAACAAACGAGAATTTATTGAAGGAATTAGAAGACATTCATCAACGGATGCTACAAGCTGAGGATCTGAAAAAGGTGCATATCAATTTAGTGAAACCTCCCTTTCGCAATAGCGCCATCAACCTGGTTGATTATTTGGCACTGCGTTCACAAAATATCGAGCTACTTCAAAACCAGCTGCATTTTATGGGCTTGTCATCTTTGGCAAGCAGTGAAAGCCATATTAAAACCCAGGTTATTAATATTATGAACTGGCTTGGCACCCAAAAAACCACCTCTTATGAGATAGATGCTTCCAGCGGGGTTAAGCAATTACAGCAAAACATAACTACTCTCTTAGGGAAAGCCGGAATAGATGAAGCGCCGCCAATAATGGTTACGTTTGATATGGATTTTGGAGAAGACTTTCAACTGATGTGCAACCTGCTTAAAAATGGAATGCAGGTAGCCCGTATCAACTGCGCCCATGATGATGAGGCCACCTGGATAAAAATGATTGAAAACCTACAAAAGGCGGTTGCTGCAATGGGCTTGCCCTGTAAGATATATATGGACCTTGCCGGCCCTAAAATACGTACACAAATTATCAGCAAAAAAAACAAACATGGGAAATTAAAAGTAAACTTTGGCGATGAAATAACCTTAACTGACCCTGAACAAAAAGCGGTAAAGGGAAAAAAAATGATCCGTTGCACCCAGCCTGGTATTGTAGAAAAATTGAAACCGGAACAGCGGGTTTATTTTGATGACGGATTATTTGAAGCAATGGTACAGAGCGTTAGTGGCAAGCAGGCTACCCTTGCAATCACCCGCATTTCTGCAAAGAAGCCATTTATTAAAAGTGAAAAAGGAATCAACTTTCCCGATACCATATTTCAAATAAATCCCATCACCGATTATGACAAGCAGTGCCTGCCTTTTATTGTGCAGCATGCAGATATGGTAGGCTTTTCATTTGTAAACAATGCTACCGATATGCAGGAATTGCAAATGCAGCTGAGCCGGTTAAATAAACCTGAACTTTCTATTGTGGCAAAAATTGAAACGAACCAGGCCGTAAATAATCTTCCGGCCATTATTTTACAGGGCATGCAGCATAACTTAATGGGTATTATGATAGCCCGGGGAGACCTTGCGGTGGAAATTGGTTTTGAAAGGATGAGTGAGATCCAGGATGAAATACTATGGATTTGTGAAGCTGCACATACACCAGTAATATGGGCTACCCAGGTATTGGAAAGTATGAACAAGCATGGGTTGGCCACCCGCAGCGAAATAACG
>JBBSJI010000172.1:0-3771 GCA_038257425.1 Chitinophagales bacterium | reverse complement strand
TTCAGCACCATATCTTTTGAATACAGCACCTTCAGGTGGTTTGCATACTCCGTCTGTACAGCGTATGCGGTAGACCTACTACCATCTTTTATTCAGCATTCAAGAAACTATCCAGTTCCTTGATTCGTGACACACCCTACGCTGGCAAAAAAAATTTGTGAATCTACTTTAGTTCCTGGGATTTTACTCCCATCGAATAGGTTTTGGTTACATACTTGCCCTTTTGAGTTTCTGTCCAAACTCCATTTTTAACTGGCTCAAAGTATTTCAAGATATATAAATTGCTGTTAGCATTCCTTCCATCAAATCGTCTTGCATAAATTTTCAATGTATCAAGTGAATTCTCATAATATCCGCTTTCGTACAGCTTGTTATTTTTATGAACTTCCATATAAGATTTCCCCTTTTGTTCTAATAATACAAGTTTAAAATAAAATGTTTTGGAGTGTTTAATATAAACCGTGTCGTATAAATTAACCTTGTCATCTAATTGACAATATCTACCATACTCACTGAAATAGAATCGTATTGGCCACTTTGCATTTTGAGAAAAAATGCTTTTCGACATTACTAATAGAATTAAAATAAATATTAGGCGCATAAGAAATTTATTATGTTTATTGCTTAGCTTCCACTTTAACATTATTATCTGCTTGATTCCCCAATGAAGCATTGTAATTGACAGTAATGTTCTTGGCCAAAACGCCTGTTGTTTTACTTGCATAATTTACGAATTCCGCTTTTACATTATTTGAGAAGTTTGCCTTATTATAATTATCAAGTTGAATTTGATCCTTAGCAAATACATTTATGTCTATTGTTATGGCCTCTACATTTCCTGACTTCTTTATTTCTTTCAGATAGTTAGTAAAGTTATCGTTAATACTTACACTCTTACCATCTTTAGAGTAATCTCCAAATCTCCATGAGCTACCAGCATGCCTTCCTGTTTCCCCGTCAAATGTTGTAAAGCCATTGATTGTTTTAGGAGTTAATGTAGGAGCTAACTCCGTTGCAATAAAAAATTGAGGATTATCAAACTCATCAGATTGATACTGAGGCTCATCATCAGATGGATAAACAAAAGACTTGTGATTTTTAGGAGCCTTTGTCAACTTGCTTTTTTCTTTATATAGCTTATCTTCCTTTGGAGTTAAAATACCATTCGTTAAGTTTCTAGTCTCATCAACAATATAAAGTTCATCCTTTGTACCCTCGTTATAAACGTCAAAAACTAATACATTTCCATTAGCAACTTTATCCCCAATTTTATTTCCTTGATAAACTAATTTTATGTTTTGATCCATCAACTCTCCAGCTTTTATGGTTCGTATCTCTGTTTTGTAGGTTTTGCCTTTTTGGCTTTTATAATGTATGACTACAAATTCTTCCAGTCCGTCTAGGTCAATGGCCGCTATAGGTTTATTTCCTGCAAACTGATATGGTGTATAGAAAGGATAAGAACTTGTTAAGGGGTCAATGGATTTAAATCTTCCTAATCTTGGGTCATAAATCCTAAACCCATAATCATATTGTACAATTCCATTATTGTTGTCCTTTCCCTTCCCATTAAATCCATACCTATAGCTATTATTAGAAGAAAACTTCCTCTCCGGCATTCCCATTCCGCCGGGATAATAGTCAGTTTCAGCAAACTGCCTGTAGTATTAATTCTCAAAGAACTGTTTGTATTGTAATATACCTAATTAAATAAAAAAATCACTTTTCAAATTTTGCTTTCGCAAATATCTATATAAAAATGTTGTAAATCAATGTTATACAACTAATTGTATCTCATGCAGCAAAATTTGTACGCCAAACAATGGATATTGTCAGCTCAACAATGAACATGGTAACTGCCTCAATCATAGGTGTCAGGCAACTACAAACACTCCAATAATTAAAAAGAAAACTGAGGTACAAATACAGCAAGCATAAATAGACTCTGCTTAGTGGCCAGACACCTGCAACTGCGCCTTGCATTTAAAATGAATTAAGTCATCCTTAAAGATGGAAGCTGTAATATTGATAATACCATTTTCAGGAACAGTATATTTTATAGAAGCATGCACCAGGTTATTCTTCTGCGGATCTATTACAGCCAGGAATTTCATATCAGCAGCATTAATAAGATTGGTCTCTTTACCAATTACTTCCTCCAGTATCTCTTTTATCATCTGCATCATACAAACCCCCGGTACAACCGGTTGGTTGGGGAAATGCCCTTCAAATATTGTATGATCTGCATTGATGAACAGCTCAGCCCATATCTCCGTAGCAGATGTTTCCTTGTTATTGATAGTGAAAAAATCATTGAGCAGTATCATCTTTCAAATGTTTTTAGGTGTCAGGCCACTACAAATAGTTTATAAAATATTAAGCCAGCTGATTTGCAAATAAACTAATTGCAAAATGCCTGTGCTTAGTGGCCAGACACCTATCTTTCAATTCTTTTTAAGCCGATGTTAAACTCAAATGTTTTATGCGATATGCCGATGGTATCCGGGATGTTGCCCACAGTGTAATTGTTCATCACTGCTTCCACAATTACTTTTTTATTACTGGCCCTTTCCAACCGCAGCAGTTCACTGCCCGAGCTGTTGGTAATATAATAATTAAAGCCCTTGCTTTGCGGGAAGATAAAATAAACCAGGTCGTTTGCTGTTTTTACAGATGCTTTGGGACTGTTCATGTTCTGCATCAATACCAGTTCAAAATCGTGCTTCAGCGTTTTTATTACGGAACGCTTATCCAGTTTATTAATGATGGAATGCACTTTAAATGCACCATTGGCTGCAAATTCAAAATCGAAGAAAGTCAATCCCATTTCATTGGAAAATACCAGGCGGGTGCTGCTGTCGGGCATTTTTTTGATGAGCAGCAGGCCGCTTAAGTGATTGCCAACCACATCAACGGTTGCCTTGTACAGGTCGGACTTAAATGCAGGCTTGAATTTTTGAACACTGGTTATATCTGCCAGGCCCGCCTGCATTGGCTTATGCAGGGTAGAGCAGCTTATGGCCATCCCGGTAACTATCGGGAGGAGGAAACTACTTAATATCAAATAAGTTGTCCGGAATTGACGCATTCAGTTCTTTATTTGTAAAACGCATGATGGTATTATCACCTGAAATTTCCTTCATTTCTATACTCAGTACCGAAAAATCTTTTTTATCTACAATAACATTAATTGACCTGAACATTTCCTTTAAGCCTTTTGATATTGGCATCAACTCTACCAATGCATGGTTCCTGTTCTCAAAAATCCGGGTCTTGAAATCGGTATTGCTTAGCATGGTTCCCTGCATGCAATCGATCATGATCTTATTGATCTGCTGGAACATTTTATTCGACCTGGTTGATACCTTTGTTTCCTTTTGGCCATCCTTTACATACACTTTATCCTTATTTAGTATCATTAGGTATTTGAAGGGCTGGTTATATTCCATGCGAACCCGGCTGTCTTTTTTAAACCAAAAACTTCCTTTGGAGTTGATCTTCTCTGATAACATGCTCAGGTTCTTCTCCTGTGTAAAATCAGCTTTTACAGAATTTGTTTTTTGTGTTGCTGCAGCAAATACCGATTTAAACTTAGCAAGATCAGCAACAGCGGTATAGCCGGGATACTGTGCCTGAACAGCTACTCCTGCAAGGATGAAACAACATATCAATACTAATTTATGCATAGGGTTGCAAATGTAACAATTTATCCAGCGGCACAATGTTATAACCCCGCTTTTTAACTTCTTTTATAAATGCCGGCAAGGTTTT
>JBBSJI010000171.1:0-3785 GCA_038257425.1 Chitinophagales bacterium | reverse complement strand
TGGAGATTACGGTCAAAGTTTACCACCGTTTCAGCGCAAAGTTTACCACACATAAAGGATCTGTTGTAGCTGATGTAATTTAGTTGTTTTTCTTGTTACGTAATGAGGCTCCTTTTAATTCTATCTTATGTGCATTAGCTGTCAGCCTGTCACATATTGCATCTGCAAGGGTTGGTTCATTAATATATTCGTACCACTTATTTACAGGTAACTGGGAAGTTATGATCGTTGCACCTTTTGCAAAGCGATCTTCCAATATTTGCAGTAGGGTTAATCGCATGTCATGATTCAATGGCTGTAAACCAAAATCATCAATTATTAGTAGCGGTGTTTTAGCTATAATATTAATCCACCGTAAATAAGTTCCATCAAGCCTGGCTGCTGCTAAAGCTTCAATAAATCTGTTCATAGAGTAATAGAGCGTACGGTGTCCCAGTAAGCAAGCGTTTCTGCCCATTGCACAGGCGAGATAACTTTTACCGCATCCGGTGGCCCCGGTAATTAATAAATTTTCCGACTTTTCAATAAAGATCCCATCCGTTAACATAGCAAGAACTTCTTTCGTGATCCCCCTGCCTGGTGTACAGTTTATTTGTTCGGGTGTGGCATGGTAACGCAGTTTTGAGAGTCGTAAATAGAGTTGGGTTCGTTGATGCACCCGGTATCCGGCTTCTGCTTCTGTAAGAGATGCAATCAGGGCATGTGGTTCGGGGTGTTGGTGTACAGGTTGCTGCAAGATGGCTTCATAGCGTTTAGCCATGCCTGATAGTTTAAGTTCCTGTAATTGTTCCAGCGTACTTTGTTGGTTCATGTTTTACTTTTTATGATTAATAAATAGAATGTTTACTGATAGGTATCCGGGCCTCGGAGATTAGGATGATCTGGAAGCCGGAATAGATCGGTCTGACTATTCTCTTCAAGCTTATCTTGGTTGCTGATCAGGATATTTTGTATCGTCCTGTAATTAAATACATGTCCGGTAAGGGCTCTGGAGCAAGCTGCCTGCAAGCGAGAGGGGCCATACTGTTTATGAAGTCGTAAGATGCCCCGGCAGGCATTGTATGTTTGCTCGGTGAAGGCTCGGCCTTTGAGTACCTCGTCCATGTACCGATATACATCTGGTCCAATGAGGGATGCCTGCTTCAAAAAATAATCAGGCGTCCATCCCTTTTGCTCAAAGAAGTGTTGGTGTCCCTGGGGCATATGTTCGCCTGTGGTGGTAAAGTCATGTTTTTTATAGCTCCGTCTATGCAGGGCAATGCGCTTGTGTTGGTAGTAAACCTCCACCATATCTGTATCATAAACCACACTCACTTGTTTGCCAATGAACTGATAGGGCACGCTGTAATGATGGTAATCTTCGCCCAATGTGATGTGGTAATTTTTTTGCACTTTGGCCAACACCCGATGCCTTGTTACAAATGCCTCAGCTGGTAAGGGTTGCAATAACGATTGTTCTTCTTTTTTAAATTGTTGTAACCGGCTATAATCTTTTAACTGGAATAGCTTTTCATTATGCATAGTAAGCCGCTTACTAATGGCTTCATTCAATTGATCAATAGTGTAAAACAGATCTTCACGCAACGGGGCATAGATCCTTTGGTAAGCTATCTTCACTTCATTCTCTACTGCAGCTTTATCTTTGGGTTTGGCTACCCTGGTAGCCAGCAGAGTAATATTGTAGTGCAAAGACCATTGTTGTAAAGCTTCACTAAAAAGCGGTTCATAGCGGCACGACTTTGTCACTACCTGCTTCATGTTATCCGTTTTTAAACTTAATGGAACCCCTCCAAAGTATGCCAGGCAAGCATTTAGGGCCTTTATCACCTGTGGGATGCTGGCATTAAGGAGTGCCATCACAAATGTGTATTTGCTAAAGGGCAATACAGCAACCAGTACCGGACAAGAAATTACTTCACCGGTAGAACGGTCAACGTAACTCATTTTATCACCAGCAAAATCAACCATCACCATGGATGCTGGTGTGTGAACTATATGCATACTGGCATCACTGGTTTTACTGGCTTGCTTTAATAAAATACAAAACTGTGTATACCTGAAAGGATCACTGGATTCCTTACGATATTCCTCCCAAAGCAAAAGCCGGGTAACACCTGTGCGTTTAAGTTCACTCAGGAAGTAGGCCATGCGTGAATCAAGTTCCAGCCTGCGGGCAGTCTCAGACAAAGGAGTTACTACCGTTGGCGCATACACGATGCTGGCTAAAACTACATCCGTAAGTTGGCGAAGTTCTTCCAGAGAATAAGGTGCATTTTTAAGCCTGGCTGCATAAAAAGTAACGGGTGGCCTGGACAATCCCACCTGAGCAGATATAGATCGAAGTGAATATCCTTTTTCCAGAAGTTGAATAATAGTGCGAATCTGTTGCATTGTAATCACTTTATTGGCCATGCTTTTAGTAACAAAGCAATGCCGTTAAAAAATGCTAACAACACATCCCTTAAGCCAAGTGGTAAACTTTGTGCCGTAATGTCACACTTCGTTTATCAACAAGTGGTAAACTTTGCACTGAAATAAATAATCAAATAAATTTCATGTGGTAAACTTTGCACTGAAAGACTGGTAAACTATGCTCTGAAATAAGTGGTAAACTTTGATGCGTAATATCCAAAACGTGCTTCGGAAACTATTAAGCAAGGACATGAAGGGTTTTGACTTGCCAATGGCTTCAACAGTTTTAAGGTTCGCTGTTCCTGACCAACTTCAAATTATCGACCAGCGAGTATATCGCTACATCACAGACAACGACTGCTTGGACATTCCTTACAATGTTGAGAAGAAAATCGAGCTTTACTTCAATTACATAAACGAATTGAAAACTATTTGCCAAAAGCACAACATTCCGTTTTTTAAAGCTGATAGAATACTGTATCAGTTAGACAAAATTTACAACAAAGACATTCGTTTAAAAACTTCTACATAAATGGAAATCTACTTTGATGGCTACTGCCCTGAAAGTCTGCTTAAAGACAAGCAAGTTGAAATGCGACTGAATAAAGATGATTTTTGGGAGAGTGAAGCAACAGGTTTGCAAATGACCCTTTTCCCTCCCTTTGCAACTATTCTAAGATGGCGTGGTAAAGGAAAATTTAGGCAATCTTCTGACGTTGCTTCAAAATCTTTAATTGGACTTGTAATGACTGAAGCACAAAAAGAAGATGGCAAAGAAATTTTTCCCGACGAAGAAAACATCATCAATAACAAGTTCGACCTTGAGTGGTACTTAGATGAGATTTATGCAAGCAAAGAAGAGTTTGACGCTGCTAAATTTAATCCGAATGACCCAGTATTTAAAGAACAAGAGCTGTACCTAAATTCACTACCAAAGGAAGATTTTCAAAAGCTTGTTCAACTGTTTGACAACTTAAAAAAACAAGGCTACGGCGATAAATTCATGAGCAGTGGCACTTTTAATCAATTACATAAATTGCTTTACGACTTAAAACTTATTTTCAATTTCAATTGGATGGCTTGGCACAGTGGATGGAAAAACATAAATGACACAAGCTTTGACTATTCAAACAATTCTTTGCTTGACCTTTCCATGTTATTGACAGCAATTTTTAGAGCCGATCGTTTTAATGACGGAACGATTGAGCAAAATTTCAGAAACGGAACACTTGACAAGATGTTCAACAGGCTAAGGTGACGAACGCCATACCACTAATCGAGTAGACGGCCTCACCGCTTGTAAGCGATGAGGTGCGCCTCTCACACCATCCCGATAGATTCTGTGTTAATAACCAAAGCTTTTTTTATATTTT